>JAJZVS010000148.1 GCA_021845555.1 Pseudomonadota bacterium | reverse complement strand
CGAGCCAGGGGCTGGCGGTGCTGCGCCAGCTCGGCCTTGCCGACGACGCGCCGCAGGTGAACCCGCATGGCGGCGCCATCGCGCTCGGTCACCCGCTCGGCGCTTCCGGCGCCCGGCTGGCGATGACCGCGGTCAGCGCGCTGGAAACGATGGGCGGCAAGCGCGCCATCGCCACCATGTGCATCGGCGTCGGCCAGGGTATCGCGGCGCTGATCGAGCGGGTCTGAGGGGGTGGGAAAGGAAGGCCAGGGGGGCGCGGCCCGATAGGCGCGGAAATGCTGCTTGTTCGACACGGGTCGGTACGATCCTGAGGTCGGATACAACCCGCGGCATCTTCCGGGCTGACCAGCTCCCCGACCTGTTGAAGCGGCTTCCGGTCGATCTCGTTGATTCGCTGGCGGTGAAGGCGCTGGGCGCCACGGCGCGCTGGCTCTGCCGCACGCCGCGTCTCGCCGACGGTATTGGCGTCAGTAGACCGGGCAGTCACGGGACCGGCTGGCGTGACCACGGCGCGTTCGATCTCGGCAGCGGCGGGTTCTCGCCGTCGCGCGCAGGCAGGCCGGCTTTATCGTGCGGCTCGCGGCTGGAATGCGGTGCGCCCGACGCCCCGGAGCGGCAAACCCTGCGATCTGATCGGGTATTCGCTACACCTCCCCGTCGGCATGGGCCGGCATGACGTGACCCTGCGCTCCCCGGGGGGCGGTGTCAGGCGGCGTTGGCGTCGGTGGACGCAAGGCGCAAGGGGCGGCCGAAGCGACCCGTTCGACGCTGCGCCACACGGGGATCGAGCAGGGGAACGCACTCAACCCGCACAGCCTGCGCGCCAGGGTGCTTGGCCCGCTTTCGCCCGCCGCTTTCATCGGGGTGGGGCCAACGGCTCGCCGGCCCATAATATCTCGACGAGGATATTTTTTGTTACCTTGACCAACAGCCAGAAACGATATATCATAGTTCGCTCGCGCAAGCCGACTATGCGCGATTTTCCGAACAAGCCGATGCTTCCAATCTTCCCGATGACGCATGACGATGCGATCCGGCGATCCGACAAGCAAGAAAGGATAATTCGTGGGAAAAAAGTTGAAGTTGGCATCGGTGTTCGCCGGTGCTTTCGCATTGGCTGCTCTGGCATCGGGCCAGCAGGCAAATGCGACCACCGTGAACGTCGCTTTCAGCGCGCCGGGACTAAGCGGCTCGCTGCTGCTCACCTATGGTTCGGCGACGGACGCGACATATTCCACCGCGTATGAACTCACGGGGATCTCCGGTACGTTTTCGGATTCGAACAACGGCCTCAACATCGTCAATGAGGCGGTCACTGCGCTCGTGCCGGTGAACCACGCGACCCCGGAAAGCACCAATCTCCTGGCGCCGCATGATTTCAGCAAATTCTCCGTCGCCTCTGGCACGGCACACGGCTCTCTGAGCTACGACAACCTCTTCTGGCCGGGCGGTTCGCCGCAGACCGCCACGAGTTACCCGCCCCATGGCGGGTTCCTCGACATCTACGGGCTACTGTTCGGGATCAGCAACGGCGACGTGGTCAATTTCTGGAGCGACGGCGTGACCACCGGAACGACACCGGCTTACGGCGTCACCGTCGCAACCAGTGCCACGGTCCTCGATTCCAACTTCAATGGTGTGAACGTTCCGGAACCGGGATCCTTCGCGCTGCTGGGCGCCGGCCTTGTGCTGCTGGCGGGCGTCAGCGTGGGTTCGAAAGGTTGGCAGCGCAAGGCGACGCCCGGCACCTGACGGGCTGGAGCGGATCCAGGCCGCTCCAGAAGCCAGGTTTTCCAGGGAACGACCGTCCGGCCGGATGATTTCATTCGCCCGGACGTGCCGCGGGGCCCGAAGGACGGATCAGGGCCCCCGATCGGGTCCCTGCTCTGGCCGGGGCCGCGGTCTTGATGCCCGTCTTGGCGAGCACACGCGCCAGTTCGCCGGATTGGGACATCTCGGTGATGATGTCGCAGCCGCCGACGATCTCGCCCTTCACATGGAGCTTTGGAATCGTCGGCCAGCTGGTGAACTGCTTGATGCGGTCCCGCAGTTCCGGATCCTCCAGCACGTTCGCGGTGGCGAATGGCACGGCCATGGGGGCAGCGTCCCGTGGCCTTAACGTGCTGTCCCCCCTCACCCGGATCCCGAGCCTTGAACCCGGCCATGGCACCACACCAGGCCCATGAGGAGGTGGCCGATGGCCTTGGCGCAGAGGACCCGGTCGGTCCGGTTGACGGCGATCAGCCGGTTCCATTCCTTCAGTGTCAGGGCGGCGATCGGGCCGGGGCGGGGCGGGGCGAGGCGAGACAACCGCTCCCGCCGTCCCCGAGGCCGCCGCCCGCCAGGGCGAACGGCGATGCGTCTCTCGAGACAGAGCCAGCCGCCCCATTTTCCGTCCTTTGTCCCTCCCCGACCGTTCAAGACCGGCTTGCGCAAGCGCCAGCATGTAGCATACCAGGGTTTCCGGTGACGCGTGGTTCGTCTGCGGCACCGCACCCGAGGGAGGAAAACCGAATGAGTCTTGGACGTTCCGGCGCCACGCGCCGACAATTGCTGACGGCCACGGGGGCCGTGGGTGCCGCGGCGGGCCTCGGCATGCCGTTCATCCGCCCGGCCGAGGCAGCCGGCCCGATCCGCATCGGCGTGCTGCTCGCCAAGACCGGCAGCATTGCCGGCCAGGCCCAGTACCTGTGGTACGGCACGCAGCTGGCCGCCGCCGAGCGCGGCAACAAGATCAACGGCCGCCCGATCGAGCTGGTCTGGTACGACGAGCCGTCCACCCAGGGCGCACAGCAGAATTTCCACAAGCTGGTGCAGGAGGAGAAGGTGGTTGCCGTGCTCGGCGGCACCCTGAGTTCCTATGCGCTGGCCGAGGAGGCCGCGGCCCAGCAGCTGAAGATCCCGTACTGCTGCGACAACGCGGCTGCGACCGAGATGACCGGCAAGAACTGCAACCGCTACACTTTCCGGCTGAACACGCCAGTGAACGTGCAGGCGGACATGTTCGCGCCGTTCCTGATGGGGTACGGCAAGAAGTGGTACTTCCTGACCGCCTCCTACGCGTTCGGTCAGGACATTGCCAAATCCTTCAAGGCGCTGCTGAAGGCCGCCGGCGGGACGATCGTCGGTGACGATACGGTGCCGCTGAACACCGCCGACTACAGCGCCTACATCCTGAAAATCCGCGCCGCCAAGCCGGACGTGGTGCTCGGTGGGCTGGCGGGCGATCTCGGTACCTGCCTCAAGCAGTGGAACGACATGGGGATGAAGGGGAAGATCCCCTTCGCCGAGATCGCGATCGGCGATTCCGACATCTGGGGCGTGGGCCCGCAGGCGGCGACCGGTCTCTATACCTCGCTGTGGTGGTACAAGAACCCGGCCAATACCGAGGCCGAGAAGAAGATGGCCGCCGAACACGAGAAGAAGTACGGCAAGCCGGCGGCCGACAAGTCCTGGATGGGCTGGCTCTCCGCGCGCTCGCTGTTCGAATCGATCGAGGCGGCGAAATCGACCAAGCCGATGGCCATCGTCGAAGCGCTGGAGCACTGGAAGGACAAGGAAACCGGGGTGTCGTACCGCGGCTTCGACCACCAGCTGCTGCTGCCGAACCTGGTGGTGCGGGTGAAGCCGAAGATCACCGATAAGTGGGACTACTTCGACGTGATCGCCACGGTGCCGAAGAACAAGGCCGATCTGGCCAAGGTGTACGGCACCGAGGCCGAGGTCGGCTGCCACTTCCCGCCCGTCTGAACGGACAAGGTCGGTCGCGATGCTCTCGCTCCTGCTCTCGCAGCTTGCCAACGGCCTGGTGCTGGGCGGGCTCTATGTGCTCATCGCGATCGGCCTTTCCATCATCTTCGGCCTGCTCGGGATCGTGAATTTCGCCCACGGCACGTTCTTCGCGCTGGGGGCGTATTTCGGCGTCTCGCTCTACGGCCATTTCGGCTGGCCGGCGGTGCTGCTGTCGCCCGTGCTGGTCGGATTGCTGGGGATGGCGGTGGAGCGGCTGCTGATCCACCACCTTTACGACAAGGAACCGCTGATCAGCCTGATCGTCACCTTCGCGCTGGCGCTGCTGATCGAGGCGTTGACGCGGGTGATCTGGGGCGGCCTCGGCCAGCCGTTCAACGCGCCGCCGTTCCTGTCGGGGATCTTCCTGTGGGGGCCGGTGCTGGTCACGCGCTACCGGTTCGCGGTGTTCGCCTCCACCGTGGTGCTGCTGATTCTGCTGTGGGCGTTCCTGCAGTTCACCCCCTATGGCCGCATCCTGCGCGCCGGCTCGCGGGACCCCGAGATGGTCGGCCTGCTGGGCATTCGCCTGCCGCGGGTGCTGACCGCGGTGTTCGGCCTCGGCTGCGCGATCGCCGCCATCGCCGGGGTGCTGGCCGCGCCGTTGTGGACGGTCGATCCGACGATGTCGGAGGGCGCGATCATGCCGGCCTTCGTCATCGTCACCATCGGCGGGCTGGGATCCTTCCCCGGCGCGGTGATCGCCGGGCTGGCGGTGGGCGAGGTGATCGCCATGACGATCCAGTTCGCCCCGGCAGCCTCGGGCGCGATCATGTACGTGTTCATGGCACTCGTGCTGCTGCTGCGCCCGCGCGGCCTGCTCGGCGAGCGGTGGGAGCGGTTCGAGTGAAACAGCAGCCGTCTCCCCGCGCGATCGCCGCGCCGCGCCGGGCGATCCCCGCCATATTCAGCCATCCGGTGCTGTGGGTGGCCATCGTGCTGGTCGCGCTCACCGCGCTGTGGTGGGCGATCAACGCGCCCGAGGGGCTGATCACCGAGATCGCCATCTACACGCTGTACGGCGCGGCGGTGAATCTGCTGGTGGGCTACACCGGGCTGGTGCCGTTCGGCGCCTCGGTGTTCTTCGGCTGCGCCAGCTACGCGGTGGCGATCTCGCTGCTGCGCGGTCTGCCGAACGAGGCAGTGGCGCTCGTGTTCTCGGTCGGCTTCTCGCTACTGCTGGCGCTGGTCATCGGCCTCATCATCCTGCGCCGGCGCGGGCTGTATTTCTCGCTGCTGACGCTCGCCTTTTCGCAGACGGCGTTCGAGATCGCGTTCAAATGGACCGCGCTGACCGGTGGCGAAAACGGGTTGCAGAACGTGCCCCGGCCGCTGCTGGCCGACCCCGCGGTGTTCCATGTGTTCGCCCTGACGACTGTCACCTTGGGCATGTGGCTGCTGTGGCGGATCGTGCATTCGCCGTTCGGCCGCACCTTGCAGGCGCTGCGCGACAACGAGCAGCGGGTGCGCTCGCTCGGCTACAACCCGTTTCGCATCAAGCTGATTGCCTTCGTGCTCATGGGCGGGTTCATCGGCTACGCCGGATCGCTGCTGGCGCTGCTGCTGCGCGGGGCGTACGCCGACAACCTCGGCTGGCAGCACGCCGGCGACGCGCTGCTGATGACCGTGCTGGGCGGGGTGCACCAGTTCCTCGGGCCGCTGTGGGGCGCCATCGCCTTCGTGATCCTGGAGGACCGGCTGTCGGCCCTGACGCAGAACTGGTGGCTGATCTTCGCCCCGATCATCCTGGTGTTCGCGCTGACCTCGCCGGAAGGCATCGTCGGCCTGGTGCAGCGGCTGATCGGGCGTTCGCGCTGGACGCTCACGCGCGCCGGCATCCCCGCGCGTCCCGCCGCGATCGCGCCCTGGCACGAGGCGCGGCTCGCACTCGATCCGGCCCAGCCGATCCTGTCGGTCAAGGGGCTGCACAAGCGCTTCGGCTCGCTGGTGACGGCGACGGACCTGAACCTCGACGTCTATCCGTTCCAGCTGCACAGCTTCATCGGCCCGAACGGCGCCGGCAAGACGACGCTGTTCAACATGCTCACCGGCCTGCTGGCGCCGAACGCGGGCAACATCCGCTTCGCCGGACAGGACATCACGCGCCTGCCGGTGGACAAGCGGGTGCGCCTCGGCCTCGGGCGGTCGTTTCAGATCATCAGCGTGTTCCGCACCCTGACGGCGTTCGAGAACGTGCGCATCGCGGTACAGGCGCACAGCCGCGAAGCCGGCAACCTGTGGCGGGACGCCTATACGCTGGAGGAGGTGAACGCCCGCACCTGGTCGCTGCTGGACGCGGTGGGCCTTGCCGACCGCGCCGCCGAAACCTGCGCCAACCTGGCGCACGGGGAACAGCGCCTGCTGGAAATCGCCATCACGCTTGCGACCGAGGCCAAGCTGCTGCTGCTCGACGAACCGCTCGCCGGCCTCGCCGAGGCGGACCGCGAGGTGGTGGGCAAGCTGATCCGCGGGCTGGCGGAAACCCACGCCGTGCTGCTGATCGAACACGATATCGACCGCGTGCTGGCGCTGTCGGACCGCATCACCGTGCTGCATCAGGGACGGCTGATCGCCGACGGCAAGCCGGCCGAGGTCGCGCGCAATGCCGACGTGATCTCCGCCTATCTCGGCACCGCGCATGGCGCGCCGCCGCAGATCGCGGCGGCGGAGCGGGAGGCGGTTGCCGTCGGGCCGATCCTGCTGACGGTGGCCGGGTTGCAGGCCGGCTACGGCGGCAGCCGCGTGCTGGACGGGATCGATCTCGAAGTCCGTGCCGGAGAGGCGGTCGCGCTGCTCGGGCGCAACGGCGTCGGCAAGACCACGCTGCTGCGAACCCTCACCGGCACCGTGCGCGCTTCCGCCGGGCGCATCGTGTTCGACGACGCGCCGATCCAGTCCGCGCAGAGCTACGACATCAACCGCCGCGGCATCTCGCTGGTGCCGGAAGGACGGCGGCTGTTCCCCAACCTGTCGGTGATCGACAACCTGCGGCTGGCGGCCCGGCCCGGCGGCGCCTCGCTGAACGAGGTCTACGACCTGTTCCCGAAGCTGAAGCTGCTCGCCCGCTCGCGCGCCGAAAGCCTGTCAGGCGGCGAACGCCAGATGCTGGCGATCGCCCGCGCGCTGATGGTCCCGGCCAAGCTGATCCTGCTGGACGAACCGTTCGAAGGTCTGGCGCCCGCGATCGTGCAGGAGGTGATGGCCGCGCTGGTGCGCCTGCGCGGCAAGGTGGCGATGGTGATCGTGGAGCACCACGCCGAATCCGTGCTGGGGATCGTCGATCGCGCCTATGTGCTGGTGAACGGCCAGGTCGCGTTCAACGGCAGCGCCCGCGCGCTGGAGGCGGACCAGGCCTTGCAAGCCCGGCTGCTCGGCGTGGTGCAACCGGAGGAAATGACCGCGGCGTAGCGACGACGCCGCGGCAGCGACGCCCGGCTCGCCCGGCGTCCGGTCGGAGGCTACTCCGTGACCATCGTGCCGGAGCCGCCGAACTCTGCCGGAAAGTCGGCGAATTTCGGCAAGCCGTCGCGCATCGGCAGGACCGTCTCGGCGTAGTTCACATGCACCCCCGGGGCGAACGGCAAACTCGGGATGGTGGCGGCGAACACGTCGATCATATTGAGCGGCGGATGGTTGGCCATCAGATGGCCGCCGCAGAGCCGGCAGTACTGCCGCTCGCTCATCGGCGTCTTGGCGAAGGTGGCGAGATGCTCGGCGCCTTTCGTCACGCGCACGGCGCCTGGCGGCCACAGGCTGAACGCGTTGACGGGACCGCCCGACCAGGACCGGCAGGACCGGCAATGGCAGTAGCCCATGCCGGCGGGCGCGCCGGTCACTTCGATCTCGATCGCGCCGCAGAAACAGGCGCCCTTGTGTGCTTCGGACACGGACCGTTCCCTCCCGACTGCCGCGTTGAACCGCAACCATGTCACCTGAACCGGGCGGCCGGCAAGCCGCGCGATCGGCGTCGGGGCGGATTTGCCGCCCCGGCCCGGGCGCGGTACTGCTCGTCCGCCCGACCTGTCAGATGCGAGCGTGCCATGTTCTCAGCCTACGACCGCCTCGGCCCCGGCCGCTTCCGCCAGCGCCTCGGACTCGATTTCGAAGAGTTCGCGCCCGGCCAGCACTTCCGCCACCGGCCGGGCCGCACCCTGTCGCAGGACGACAACGCCACCGAGGCGCTGGAAACCCAGAACGGCGCCATGCTGCATTTCGACGCGCACTACGCCGCGGCCACCACCTGGGGCCGGCCGCTGATGGTGAGCACGATCACGCTGCAACTGCTGCTCGGCATGGCCAGCAAGACCTACGGCCGCCGCGCCGCGCTGCTCGGGATCGAGGAAATCGCGCTGACCGCGCCGCTGTTCGGTGGCGATACGCTCTATGCCGAATCGCGGATCCTGGAATGCAGCGCCGATACCGCCGAACGCGGCATCGTCGTTGCCGACATCACCGGCCATAAGCCGGACGGCAGCAGCATCGGACGCGCCCGCATCCGCATGGCACTCTGGCGCCGCGGCGCCGGACCCGACGCCGCCACCGAACCGGCGGACGAACCGCGCTTCGCCGCCTACCACCCCGCCGACGACGGCGCGCTGGTGGAACAATCCGGCCCCTTCTTCGAGGACTTCGCCCCCGGCGAAAGCTTCCTGCACGCGCCCCGCCGCAGCTTCTACCCGGAAGAATCCGCCCGCATGGCCTGGCGGGCGATGGAACTGTCGCCCGCCTACACCGATCGCGACTGGATCGAACGCCACGCGAACGGCATCCAAACCGTGCCGGAAACCTTCGTGATCGGCACCGTCACCGCGCTCACCACACGCACCTTCGGCCGCGTCGTCGCCAACCTCGGCTGGTACGACATCGCGCTGCCCCACCCGGTCCAGGTCGGCGACACGATCGAAGCGGAATCCACCGTGCTGGAAGCACGCCCCTCCCGATCCCGCCCCAACGAAGGAATCCTCGCCGTCGCCACCACCGCCCGAAACCAACACGACAACGAAATCCTCCGCTACCACCGCCGCCTGCTGATCTACCGCCGCGACGCCGAAACCCCCTACGCCCGGGCGGGCTACTGATCCGGGCGCGGGTTGAGGGGGGAGAGGAAGGCCAGGGGGGGCTTTGCCCCCCTGGACCCCCC
>JAJZVS010000147.1 GCA_021845555.1 Pseudomonadota bacterium | reverse complement strand
GCGGCACCGTTATGGACAAAGAGATTGACGTCGACGATCGGTAGGGCCGGCATCTGGTCCCGCTCCTGCAAGCGGGGACACCATGGGCGCGCAGTATTGCCGCCGGGTTAACGCCGGCGGCGGCTTTTGCGCCCCGATGCGACGGGGTCGGGCGCGGGCGCGGGCACGGTGGCGCCCGGGCCCAGCCCCGCCAGCACCGGCAGGCAGGCGCGATACACTGTCCCGGGATCGATCTGGCGGATGCAGGCCAGCGCGCGCGGGCAATCGGCCTCGCGGTTCAGGTAGCACGGGCTGCACGACATCGCCCGCGCCACCGCCACGGAAGCGGTGCCGATCGGCCCCCATTCCGCCGGATCGACGCTGCCGGAATGGATGCCGATGGTGGGCGCCCCCAGCGCGGCGGCCAAGTGCTTCGGCCCGCTGTCGTTGCCGACGAACAGCGCCGCGTGCCGCAGCGCCGCGGCAAGCTCGGCGAGCGAAAGCTGCCCCACCACCGAGCCGAGACGCCCCGGCAGATCGATCGCCGCGGCGATCTCCGCAGCGATCTCCGTCTCATCCGGGCCGCCCACCAGCAGCACGTTCACCGCGTGGCGCGTCAGCAGCAGGTCGATCAGCGCGCTGAAATGCGCAATCGGCCATTGTTTCATGATGTTCCCGGCGCCTGGATGGACGAACACCACCGGCAGGGCGAACAGCGCCGCGGGCAACTCAGACGGCAGCGGCGGCGTCGCGTCGTTCGGCGACGCCGGCGCCGATTCGGCGGCCAGCCGCACCGCGTCCACCAGGCGCAGTAGATCGAGCGAGATGTGCTGGCGTTTGCCCGCCAGCGCGCGGTCGCCCTCCCACTCCAGCGCGATGTCGAGCCAGGGGAACTGGCCCAGGTGGTCGAAGCCGGCCAGCCAGCGCGCCCCGCTTCGGCGCAGCAGTTCGCGCGTGTCCAGATGCTTGCGCAGGTCGATCGCGAGATCGAACCGATACGGTGCCAGCCGCGCGGCCAGCGCGGCGAGCTCGTCCTCGGTGGTCGAGGCCCGGCCGAGCGCCGAGCGGGCATGAAAGAAGGCGAACCCGATCGCCTCGTCGATCGCCGGCTCCAGCGCCGCGAGCCCGAGGCTCGCCGGCGCGGTCAGCACGTGCAGGCTGGCGGCGGGGAAGTCCCGCTTGAGCCGGCGCAGCGCCGGCAGCGCGGTGACGAAGTCGCCGATGTGATCGACCTTCACCGCCAGGATGCGGCGGATCGCGCCCCGGTCCAGCACCGGCGGCCCGCCGTGCAGCAGCTGCGTCGGCTCGTCGTTGGGGCGGAAATCGTCATGCTGCTTGGACAGATTGGGATTATGGAACGGATCGCCCAGCGCGAACCGCTTGCGCCAGCGCCGCTCGAACGCCGACAGGTCGTAGGCCTCCTCCATCCCGCCGCGGCTGGCGAGCTCGTGATGGATCAAGGTCGCATGCGGGGTGTAGATCACCCGCTTGCCGGCCTCGGCGGTGCGCAGGCAGAAATCGAGGTCGTTGTTGATGACCTGATGCGCCTCGTCGAACCCGCCGAGCGCGTCGAAATGCTCCCGCCGCATCAGCATGCAGGCGCCGGTCACCGCGCTCACTTCGCGCGCGCGGAGCGCCAGGCCGAAGTAGCCCGGGTCGTCTTCCTTGGCGAAGCGGAACGCATGCCGGCCGAGGCCATGCGGGGTCAGGAACATGCCGCCATGCTGCACGCTGCGATCCGGATACAGCAGCCTTGCGCCGACCACGCCGACCTCGGGGTCGCGCGCGTATTCCGCCATCGAATCCAGCCAGTCCGGATCGATCGCTTCGATGTCGTCGTTCAGGAACAGCAGATAGTCTCCGCGCGCCGCCGCGGCGCCGCGGTTGTTGCAGCGCGACCAGTTGAACACCGCCTCGCCGGCGATCACCCGGTCGGCCTCCGCGCGCAGCCAGCGCTTCCAGCTTGTCTGCGCGGGCGGAATGTTCTCGACGCAGATGGTCTCGATATCGCGGTAAGCGGTGCGGGAGCGCAGCGTCTCCAGACAGGCGCGGATATGCCCGCCGGCAGCGCGGGTCGGGATGATGACGGACACCAGCCCCGCGGTCCTGGCGGTGCGGCGCAGGCGCCACAGGCCGGGGGCCGGGCCGTCCAGCACCTCGGCTGGCAGGGCGCGGCGGGCGGCGGCGGCTTCCAGCGCGCGCCGCTCGGCCGCCACGCTGTCGAGCGGCGCCGACCCCCGCCGGCACAACAGCCGCGGCACATGACGCACCGCCCGGGCCGCTTCGGCGCAGCGCAGCAGCAGGTCGTATTCGCCCCGCGCCGCAAGCCCCGCCGGACCGTCGCCGACGCGTCGCAGCAGGGACGCGGCGGCAACCCAGGGCCGGCCGATATAGTTGCCCGAGGTCAGCAGCGCCGGAGAAAACGCCGGCTTGAACCAGGCCTCCCGCTCGCCGCCCGAAAGCGTGGGGCAGAGTTCGTCGGCGTAGATCAGCTCGGCCTCCGGCGCGATCGCCCGCGCCTCGGCGAGCGCGGCCAGCGTGTCGCAGCCCAGTTCGTCGCCGGGACACAAGGGGCCGATCAGCAGCGGCGCCCCATCTTCCGCGCCATCTCCCGTTGGCCAGTCGGCGCCGTTGCTATCCTGCACCGCGACCCGCGCGGTGAGGTCGGGGGCCAGCGCCGCGATCCGCGCGCGCAACGCCGCCGCCGCGGCGGCGTCGGGGGCGAGCGCGCACAGTTCCCATGCCTGATAGACCTGCCGGCGCAGGCTCTCCAGCGTTGCGGCAAGTGGGTCGACCGTCAGGTCGCGGGATGCGTCGACCGTCCGGTCGCGGGATGCGTCGACCGTCCGGTCGCGGGACGTGTCGACCGTCCGGTCGCGGGATGCGTCGACCGTCCGGTCGCGGGATGGGTCGTCCGGCGCGTCGGCCGGCCGCAGCAGCAGCAGGAAACGGGGATGGCAGCGAAGCCGGTCGAGCGTCGCCGCGACGGCATCCGCCTCCACCCGCGGCATCCGCTGGCGCAGGCCGGTGGCGGCTTCCTCGGCTTCGGCCTTATGCACGGTGAACGCGAAGCTGCGCGTGCGCTCGGCGCCCTGGACGGTGCGCACGCGCAGGCTGACGCGGTGCGGCCCGGGGCGCAACAGCCGCGGGGGGCAATGGAAGACGAAGCCCGATCGCAACGATCCTGGCCAGTCGGGCAGCGCCTTCTCCACGTCCTGGCGCACCAGACCGTGATGCGCCTCCCCGGCGGGCTGGTCGTCCAGCAGCACGTCGATCGTGGCGATCCCGTCATGGCTGACCGCCCAGCCCTCGATCGTCAGGCGCGTGCCGACCGGCTCGGCCACGCTGTCCCCGGCCAGCAGCGGGCCGTCGATCTCAAGCCGGATCTCCGGCGCCGGTGGCGCTTGCGGCGGCACGGGCTCCGGCGCCGCCTGCACCGCGAGCGCCATCGTCTCCGCCCGTTCCTCGCCGAGGCCGTTGCGCACGATGATCCGCAACAGATACTCCCCCGCCGCGGCGGGCGCGGGCAGCGGGCCGACGAACCGGAATCCGGCGCGGCGCGCCATCGGGATGGTGACGAATGCCTCGCCCACGTCCTCCCGCTCGAGCCCGGTTTCCGCCTCGCCCATCGCGATGCCGTCGAGCACCAGCGCCACCGTATCGATCCCGGTGGCGGAGACCGCCCAGCCGGTGACGGCGAGCACCCCGTCGGCACCGAGCACGGCGTTGTCGCAGAACAGGTGGATGGCGTGCCGATCGGCCTCGGCCGCAGGGTCCTGAACGGTCGTGGCGGCGGCGAAACCGGCATCGGCATCGGGATCGGGACCGGGATCGGCCGGCGCCGCCGTCCCCGCCGGGTCGGCGGGCGTGAGACTGGCCAGATCGAGCGCCGGGGCATGCTCCAGCGGCGTCATCGCCTCGTGCAGGCAGCCGTCCTGGCTGATCGCCTGCACCGTCAGCGTCGCCGCCCGCGCCGCCTCCGCGCCGAGCGTGGCGGCGAAGGAGAAGCCCGCCCGCGCGGCGTTGGGATACTCGGGCTGCCAGGCGGCGATGTCCTCGCGCAGGCCGCCGAGCGTCGCGGCGCCGATGCGTTCGCCGTCCAGGAACAGCTGCACCGTCACCAGGCTGTGGCGGGACACCGCCCAGCCGTGCACCAGAACCCGCCCGTCGGGATCGATCGCCGCGCGTTCCAGATAGAGGATGATCGGCGGCGGCGCCTGCGCGCCGGGATCCGACCATGCCGGGCCGGCGTCGAGGCGCATCATGCCGCGCCGCAACGGGTCGTCGCTTGCGCTGAAGGTTTCGCTGCGCGCTGCGCCGTCGGCGCCATGGGCGGTCAGGCTGAACCGGCACGGCTCGGCCGCGGCGGCGGCCGGGCGCGGGACGGTGAAGGCGAAGCCCCGGCCGGGGGCGGTGGCCGGCGCGGCGGCCTCGGCGGCGCCGAGGCGCAGCTCGCCGAGCGTCGTTTCCCCAACGGTCAGGCTGATCCGTTCGATCGCCAGCGGCGCCAGGACACGACCGCGCAGCCAGCTGTCGTGGCGTCCGTAGAGTGTGCCGCCGGACAGGACCGGCGCGAGTTCGATCCGGATGTCCGGCGCCGGCGGCGCTTGCGTCGTGCCGGCGGCCGGGTTGGAACCGCTGCGCCGCGACCGGCGGCGGTGCAGGATCGCGCTCATCGCGGGGTGTCGGGGGCGGCGCCCGTCGTCGGTCCAGCGCTGCGCCGGCCCCTGGTCACAGCGGGAACGGCCGGCGGCCTTCGCGGTATCCGTTCTCCTCGAAATGCACCTGGGCGGAGGCCACCGCGCCGGTGCGGATGCTCTCCGCCACGTCCGGGTTCTGTTCCAGGTACCAGCGCTCGTCCACCGCGATCGGGAACGGCATGCGGCCCTCGACATAGCCGTCGCCGAGGAAGTGTTCGCGGGCCGAGGCGACCGCGCCGCGCGCGATCGCCCGGGCGACGTCCTCGTTCGATTCCAAATACCAACGCTCGTCCACCTCGACCCCGGCGATCAGCGACTGCACCAGCCGCACGAAATCATCGTAGGCCAGGCTGACGCGCAATTGCCCGCGCACGGTGGAAATCTCCACCGATCGCCGGATCGTCTCGAACGGCGGTACGTATTTCACGCCAACTCCCTCCGCCGACGCGCATCCTGGAACCCAGGCCGGTCAGCCAGCCTTCCCCGCCCGCAATCAACGGGATTGTTGCGCTGCGGTCAAGCCGCGCCGCGTCATGTCGACCGCGCGGCGGCGCAGACAGCGGCCCCACCGCATGCTACGAAAGACGCCAGGCAGGTCCCCGGTGGCAGGCCTCCCGCCCGCCCGCCCGCCCGCCCGCCCGGCCGATCCGCCCAGACCGCAGCACCCAGGGGACGATTCCCGCACATGCACACCCACGGCGAACCCGATCGCCCTTCTCCCGCGCCCGAGGCGGCATTGGGCCCGCTCGTGGCCGGCTTCCCCGCTGCGCGGGTGCTGGTGATCGGCGACGTGATCCTGGACCGCTACGTCTCCGGGCACGCCGCGCGCCTGTCGCCCGAGGCGCCGATCCCGGTGCTGCGTCCGACCGCGACCCGCGCCACCGTCGGCGGGGCGGCCAATGTCGCCGCCAATATCGCCGAACTCGGCGGCGAGGCCTGGCTGATCGGGTTGGTGGGGGAGGACGCGCCGGCATCCGAACTGCGCCGCCTGCTCGCCGCGCGGGAGGGGATCCACCCGGCGCTGCTTGCCGTTGCCGGCCGGCCGACCACGGCCAAGACCCGCTTCATGGCCGGGCCGCACCAGCTGCTGCGCCTGGACGAAGAATCGACCGAGGCGCCCGCGCCCGCCACCGTCGCGGCGCTGTGCGCGGCGGTCGATGCCGCGCTGGAGCATGTCGCGGTCGTGGTGCTGTCGGACTATGCCAAGGGCGTGCTCACGGATCCGGTGCTGCGCCATGTGCTCGCGCGCGCCGCCGCCGCCGGACGGATCGTGATCGCCGACCCGAAGCGGGCGGATTTCGCCGCCTATCGCGGCGCCGCCATCCTCACGCCGAACGAGGCGGAACTCCGGCTCGGCACGCGCCATCCGGCCGCCGACGCGGCCGGGGTCGAAGCGGCCGGGGCGATCGCGCTGGCCGCGACCGAGGGGGCGGCGGTTCTCGTGACCCGCTCGGAACACGGCGTGGCGCTGCTGCGGCGCGACCGGCCGGCGCTGCATCTGCCGGCCCAGGCGCGGGAAGTGGCCGATGTCTCCGGCGCCGGCGATACGCTGGTGGCGACGCTCGCGGTCGCGCTCGCCGCCGGCGCGGATCTGGCGGACGCGGCGCGGCTCGCCAACATCACCGCCGGGCTGTCGGTGGCCAAGCAGGGCACCGCCACCGTCACCGCCGCCGAGCTGCTGGCCGCGCTGCATATCGAGGATCTGCTGGCGACCGACCGCAAGATCGCCGCCGCCGAGGAAGCCGCCGCGCGGGTCGCCGCCTGGCACGCCCAGGGGCTGAAGGTCGGGTTCGCCAACGGCTGCTTCGATCTGATCCACCCCGGGCATGTCCGCCTGCTGCGCGCCGCCCGCGCTGCATGCGACCGCCTGGTGGTGGCGTTGAATACCGATGCCTCGGTGCGCCGGCTCAAGGGGCCAACCCGCCCGGTGCAGAACGAAACCGCGCGCGCCACCGTGATGGCCTCCCTGGCGCCCGTCGATCTGGTTACGCTGTTCGACGAAGACACGCCGATCGAACTGATCCGCCGCTTGCGGCCAGACGTGCTGGTGAAAGGCTCGGACTACCGGATCGACCAGGTAGTGGGCGGGGACGACGTCCGGTCCTGGGGCGGCCGCGTGCTGCTGGTCGATCTGGCCGAAGGCCACAGCACCAGCGCCACCATCCGCCGCATGGCGGTGCCGGCGGGGTAGGGAGCGGTGTAGTGCCGGTCAGTGGCTGCGGGCAAGCCGGCGTTCGTACCACTGGGCGAGCAGGGTGCTCGGGAACAGCAGCGCGAAATACACCAGCGCCACCGTCGTATAGACCTCCAGCGGCCGGTAGGTCGTTTCGGAAATGCTGGTGCCCTGGTACAGCAGGTCCGGCACCGCGATCACCGAGACCAGCGAGGTGTTCTTGAGCTGGGTCACCGACTGGTTGACGAAAGGCGGGATCATGCGCCGGATCGCCTGCGGCAGGATCACCCGGCGCATCACCTGCCAGCGCGACAGCCCCAGCGCGCGTGCCGCGTCCCACTGCCCGCGCTCGATCGAAACGATGCCGCCACGGAATATCTCCGCGTAGAACACACCGGTGTAGAGCGACAGCACCGCCAGCGCGGCGGCGTCGGCCGGGATCTGGATGTGCAGCAGCACCGGCAGCGCATAGTAGAACCAGATGATCTGCACCAGCAACGGCGTGCAGCGGAACACTTCCGTCAGCGCGATCAGCGGCGCGTTGAGCATGCGGGATCTGGTCATTCGGCCGAGGCCGATCAGCAGACCGATCAGCAGTCCGAGCAGGATCGAGGCGAAGGTGAAACCCAGCGTGACGGCGGCGCCGCGCCAGAACAGCGCCTGGTAGCGCAGGATCGGGCTGAAATCCCAATGATACTGCATGGCCCGCCGCGGGTTGCCGGCGGGGGCCGAAGCCCCTGCCGGGCTGGGTTCAGAAACTGAGCGTGGCGGGGATCTGGTCGCGCTTCACGCCCTCCGCGGCCAGGCCGGCGATGATGTCTTCCCGCATCGTGCCGATGCCGCGGTTGAAATCGAGCCAGGCGTTCAGCACGTCGCGGAACCGGTTGTCCGGCTCCTGCTGGATGCCGAGGCAGCTCGGCAGCGCCACCTCCGGATCGGTCAGCAGGTGGTAGGGGCCGAGCGAGGGGTTCTTGCCCACCGCGGCCAGCCCGAGCAGCGCGGCCAGGATCACCACGTCGGCCCGGCCCGATTGCAGCGCCAGGATCGCCTGGCCCTGCTGGGCGAAGCCGACGTGCTGGGCCTTCGGGGCGAAACGCTTGGCGACCGTTTCGTGCAGCGAGCCGATGTCGTAGGCGACGCGCAGGCCGGGCTTGTCGATGTCCGACCAGGTCTTCGGGTTCAGCCCGTGCTTTGCCAGGCAGCCGAACGGGTGGATGATCATCGGGTGGGTGAAGCGGATCGACAGCGCCCGTTCCGGGGTAGGGTTGAGCGCGAAGCTCATGTCGATCTTGTTGCTCTGGATGTCGAGCACCGCGGTGCCCCAGGTGGCTTCCACGTATTCCAGCTTGGCGCCGAAGATCTTGGCAAGGCTTTCGGCCATCGGCACGCAGGCGCCCTGCCATTTGCCGGTGGTCAGATCCTTGCTGAAATAGGGCAGCGCGCCGGTGATGCCGGCCACGCGCAGGGTCTTGGTGCGCGCGATCCGATCGAAGGTGCTTTCGGCGGGGGTGGCGGCCTTCGCGCTGGTGCTGGCGAGCAGCGCGGCGGCGGGCAGAAGGGCCGCGCCGGCGGCAAGGCCGCGGCGGCTGACGTGGTCGGTCATCGTGCAGGCTCCCTGTTCTGGTTCCCGGAGCGCCGACAGTAGAACGGATCGCGCCGGGGGCAAGCGCGGTGACGCGCGGGGCAGGGCGGGGGAGGAATGTCTCAGCCGGCCTGCTCGTGGAATCCGTTCCGCCCGCTGCGGTCGAGCAGCGTCGGTCGTGGCCCGGGGCCGGTCCGGTGCCACCAGACATCGTTGTGGGACCCGGTCACCTCCACCCGCCCGCCCGGCGTGAGGCCGACATGGATATCGTTGTGCGAACCGGTCACCAGCACCGCATGGCAGGCGCCGTCCAGCCGCACGCGGGTGTGGCTGCCGGTCAGTTCGATCGGCAGCACGCCGCAGGTGCCGCGCACCGTGGTTGCGTCACCGGTATAGACCATCCAGCCGTCGCGGATGTGCGGCGCCTCGGCCTGCTGCCAGCCGCAGCCGGCCAGGGGCGCGAGCACGGCGAGCGCCAGTACGGCGGCACTCCGGCGAAGGCGAACATGCGGCATGCGCGGCATCCTTGCTGCCCGCGTGACCATCCA
>JAJZVS010000146.1 GCA_021845555.1 Pseudomonadota bacterium | reverse complement strand
GATCCCGCGCGACGTGAACCGGGAGACGATCGACGGCGCCGCTTCGCGCTCCGCGGCGATCAGGAACCCGAAGCTGGGAAAGGCGGAAAGCCAGCGCAGCGGGTCGGCATCCGCCGGCGCGGGGATGAGGTCGATGTCGATCGCCAGCCCGACGCCGGAGGTCTCGGCCAGCATCGCCGCCGTGCCCACCAGCCCCGCGCCGCTGATATCCTTGCCGACGGCGCTCAACCCCGCCTCCGCGATCTCCGCCAGGATGCCGAGATCGGCACGCAGCCGTCCCGGTGGCGCGCCCGTCGCGGCGTCCCAGTGCGGGAACGGGTCGCGCCATCGCCCGCGAAGATCGATCGCCGCGAGCAGAACCTGGCCCGGCCTCGCGTCGAAACTCGTCAGCAGCCGCTTCGCGCGCCCGAGTACCGAGGCCGCGAAGCGCAATCCGGGCGCATGAAAGTTCGTATGCCCGCCCACGACCGGTACGCGATAGGCCTCCGAGGCCGCGCGCAGCCCGTCCAGCACCAGGGCGCCGCGTCCGGCGCCATCGCTCCAGACCGCGTCGGTCACCGCCAGCGGCCGTCCCCCCATGGCGGCGATATCCGAGAGATTGACCATCATGCCGCACCAGCCGGCGAACCAGGGATCGGCCGCAACGAAGCTTTCCATGAACCCTTCGATCGCGAAGAGCAGGAACCCGTCACCATCCGGGATCGCGGCGCAGTCGTCGCCGACGCCGATCGGCCCGGCCGCAGACAGGCCGAGCCGCTGCCCGGCTTCGGCGATATCGGCCTTCTGCGCGAAGCCGACGCCGGCGCCCAGCTTCGCGGCGAGGTCGCCGAGCGCGAGGCCGCCCGTGTTCATGCCGCGATCCGCGCGGTGGCGTGCCATCCGGCGACGGACGCCGCGTCGATCACCGGCGGGTAGTGATCGAGATCGGCTTCCATCTCCAGATGCGGGTGGCCATGGAGCGACAATGCGCCGCGCGTGCGCCAGTGAAGGCGCGTGAACAGCGGGCCGTTCTGCGCCTGCACATGGGCATGGAAGCGCGTGCAGCCGCGCCCGCGCGCGGTGCCGACCGCGAGGCGGATTAGCGCCGTTCCCAACGCGCCGACCCGGCGGTAGGCCGGCGCGACGGCGAGCCGCGACCCCCACCAGATGCCGGGCTCGGCTTCGTGGATCCGCACGGTGCCGATCACATCGCCGGCAGCGACGCCGACATAGTCGAACGCGATCAGCGTGGTCGCTTCATCGTCGATCGCGTCGCGGTCGTCGTCGCGGAAGATCCGCTGCTCCTTGCAGAAAACCAGGCGCCGCAAGGCGGCGGCACCGCGATGTTCCCAGGCATCGTCTGCCTGCTTGATCCGGAAATGCGCGGCGCGAAAGGGTGGAAACGGCTCGATGATCATGATGCCCCCGCGGCCTCGTAGTTCCGCAGCGCCGAGCACGCGCCGCAGCGCGCGCAACCGGCCTTCACCGCGGCAGCGGACAGCCCGGCTCCGGCCAGCATGTCCGCCAGCGGCGCAAGGATCGCGTCGATGAACGCCGGCGGCGGCGAGGGATGGCTTTCCAGCGGCGTGCCCGCGATCGGGACGAACGGCACGACGAAGGGATAGACGCCGATCGCCGTCAGCCGGCGGCACATGGCGAGGATGTCGTCGACCGAATCGCCGAGCCCGGCGAGGATGTAGGTCGAGACCTGGCCCCGGCCGAACACCGGCACCGCCGCCTCGAAGGCCCGCATATACCGCGCGACCGGCACGTCCGCCTTGCCCGGCATGATCCGCTGCCGCACCGGTTCGGTCACCGCCTCCAGATGCATCCCGAGCGAATCGATGCCGGCGCCGCGCAGCCGGGCGAACCAGGCATCCTCGTCGGGCGGCTCGCACTGCCCCTGGATGGGCAGGTCGACCGCGGCCTTCACCGCGGCCGCACTGTCCGCGAGAATCGCCGCGCCGCGGTCGCGCGCGGGCGGCGTGCCGGTCGTCATGACCATGTGCCGCACGCCGTCGAGTTCCACCGCCGCCCTCGCGACCTCGGCGAGCTGCTCCGGCGTCTTGCGCGCGATCGTGCGGCCCGCGGCGAGCGACTGGCCGATGGCGCAGAACTGGCAGGTCTTTCGCCGCGAGCGGTAGCGCACGCACTCCTGCAACACGGTGGTCGCGAGAACGTCGCGCCCGTGCAGGGTCGCGATGTGATGATAGGGCACGCCATCACCGGTGGTCAGCGCATAGAAGCGCGGGGTGGAGGGAAAACTCACCGTTCCCACCGGCACGCCATCGCGCAGGAGGCGGCCGCGCCCGTTCGCATCCGGCGGTTCGACGAGGAACGGGCTGTCGAAGGCCGGCGCATTGTGCACGGGCACCATGACGGTGGTGCCATCGATCGTCATCGGCTTGTGGTCCGAGGGGCCGGCGCCGCCCCGCCGGCCGGCGAGGCCCGCGCGCGGATCAGCCAGTCGCACGCCGAAGGACTGAAGGGCCGTGATCAGGGTCCGTGTCGGCATGTCCGGTGGCGGGGTCGGATTCATTGTCGGATCTCCGGATGGGATGGGCCGGCGCGATGCCACGCAGCGGCGTCGCCGGGCGGTCGTCGAGGTGAAGGCTGAGCAGTTCCGGCCGCGCGTAATGGCCGACGGAGTCCATCATCCGCTTGCGCTTGGTGATCAGCGTGAGGTCGAGGTCGGCGACCACGATGCCCTCGCCCTCGCGCAGCGGCGGCACCACGTGGCTGCCATCGGGCGCGATGATCGCGGTCAGGCAGCCTCCGGTCAGCGCCTTGCGCAGCTTGGGGTCGGGTGAGATCCGCGCGACCTGTGCCTCGGTCAGCCAGCCGGTCGCGTTCACCACGAAACAGCCGGATTCGAGGGCATGGTGACGGATCGTCACCTCGATCTGGTCGGCGAAGATCGGGCCGACCAGCGCGCCGGGAAACTGCGCGACGTGGATTTCCTCGTGCCGCGCCATCAGCGCGTAGCGGGCGAGCGGGTTGTAGTGCTCCCAGCAGGCCAACGCGCCCACACGCCCGGCGGCGGTTTCGACCACGCGCAGGCCCGAGCCGTCGCCCTGGCCCCAGATCATGCGCTCGTGGAAGGTTGGTGTGATCTTGCGCCGCCCGAGGACCAGCGTGCCGTCCGCATCGAACACCAGCTGGGTGTTGTAGAGCGTGCCGTGATCCCGCTCGTTGACGCCGAGCACGACGACGATCCGGTGCCGCCGCGCCGCCGCCGCGACCGCCTCTGTGACCGGTCCGGGCACGGTGACGGCGTGTTCGTAGAGCCGCAAATGCTCCGCACCCGAGAGTACTGGCGGCATGACGAAGGAGAAATATGGATACCAGGGTACGAAGGTTTCCGGAAATGCGACCAGTTGCGCGCCCTGAGTCGCGGCGTCCGTGATCGCCGCGAGAACGCGTTCGAGCGTGGCATGCCCACTGTCGAGATCCGGGGCGATCTGGACGGCGGCGACACGGACGGCGTGGGGCCCGGCCATCGTCCGGCTCAGAGCGTCCAGGTGTCGAGCACGAAGGCGTCGTTCCGCCGGTGCAGCAGGATCAGGTCAAGCACGTCGAGCGGATTGATCGGCGTGATGCCCGGAATCAGCGAGGGTTCGCCGTGGCCGTAAAGCGCCTGCAAGGCGAAGCGGCAGGCATAGACCTTGCCGCCCTCGGCCATGAACTTGGTGATCTGGTTGTTGAAGTTCTGATGGCCGGGAAAGGCTTCATCGCCCAATTTGGGAAAGCCGCGCTGCACGCCGAGCGTGACGCCCGGGCCGTAGAGCAGCACCGAGGTCTCGAACCCCTTGCGCAACAAGCGCGTGGCCTGCAGCAGGTTCACGAAGCCGATCGAGCCCTCGAAGGCGACGGTATGGAACGTGACAAGGGCTTTCTCGCCAGGTTCGGCCTTCACGTCCTCGAATTTCTTTTCCTCGTAATCGACGAAGAAATCGCCTTTCTGGTGGGCCGGGGCGGTTACTGCGGGCATGCTCGTCTCCTCTGGAACCAGGCCGGGCCAATCCCGGCATGACCAGAACTCTGCAACCGTCATGCCAACATGCGATTCCTGGGAAAACGGTCAATTTTAATCAGATATCCATTCATATATGCAGTCAATATTTTCAAAGCGCTCTAATATGCCGATTATTGATTGTCCATATGAACAAGTTATCATCTTCATAACGCATAAAATATAATCATTTTGAATCAACATAGCCATATATGCCTCATTTTGATTCCGTTTTTGAATTGCCTTTCAGATGAACGTGCAACATAATCCAGTCAATATTTAAAGAGCGCGGATGGCCTCCATGAATGACTGGATACCGGATCTCGGCGCGCGCGACCGGCCGCATTACCTCGCGATCGCCGACCTGATCGCTGCGGACATCGCCGCCGGCCGGCTACGGCCCGGCACGCGGCTGCCGCCACAGCGGCGGCTCGCTGCCCGGCTCGGTATCGATTTCACCACCGTCGCGCGCGGCTATGTCGAGGCGAAGCGCCGGGGGCTGGTCGACTCCCGGATCGGACAGGGCACCTTCGTGCGGGTCCCGCCCGCATCGGCAGCGCTGCGCCCGGGGGCGTTGCCGGTCGATCTCTCGATGAACCTGCCGCCCGAACCGGATGATCCGCCACTGATCCACCGGATGCGCGAAGGACTGGCGGAGATCGGCGGGGACATCGCGGCGCTGTTGCGCTACCAGGGCTTCGGCGGTTCCCCGGCGGACAAGGACGCGGCTTCGATCTGGCTCGGCCGGCGGGGCCTGGTGCCATCGCAGGACCGGGTGTTCGTCACGCCGGGCGCGCATCCCGCCCTGCTCGCGCTGTTCGGCATGTTCGCCGCCGCCGGCGAGACCATCCTCTGCGAGGCGATCACCTATCCCGGGGTGCGGGCGATCACGCGGCAGCTTGGCATGCGGCTGGTGGGCGTGCCGATGGACGCTGAGGGCATTGTGCCCGAAGCTCTCGAAGAGGCCTGCCGCCGATCCGCGCCGAAATGCCTCTACCTCAATCCCACGCTGCAGAACCCGACCACGATCACCGTGCCGATGGCGCGGCGGGCCCAGATCGTCGAGATCGCGCGGGCCGCCCGCATTCCGATCATCGAAGACGATGCCTACGGATTCATCCCGCAGCACGGCCCGCCGCCTTTCGCGGCGATGGCGGCCGACATCACCTGGCATGTCGCCGGTCTGGCCAAATGCGTCGGCGCCGGGCTGCGGGTCGCCTATGTCGTCGCGCCGTCGGCCAAGGCCGGCTGGCCCTTCGCTGCCGCGCTGCGGGCGATGACGGTGATGGCCGCGCCGCTCACCGTGGCGCTCGCAACGCGCTGGATCGAGGATGGCACCGCCGACCAGTTGCTCCGCTTCATCCGCAACGAGACCGCGGCGCGCCAGGCTCTCGCGCGGGAGGCGCTGGCAGGGCAGCGCTTCCGGTCGGATCCGCTGAGCTTTCATCTCTGGCTCGAACTGCCCCACCCCTGGACCCGATCGGCCTTTGCCGGACAGATGCGCGCGACCGGGATCGGCGTCGTGCCGAGCGATGCCTTCGCTGCCGACGGTGCGCCCGGCGAGGCGGTGCGGATCGGGCTCGGCGGGCCGGTCTCCCGGGCGCAACTGTGCAGCGTGCTCGACTACATGGCGCACGCTCTCGCCAACCCACCGGACCACGACAGCGCCTTCTTCTGAGCCGCCGGCAGGCGGTGTCAAAGCCCCGTATGACCAGATGGGCGAGAGGATTTTGAGGGGGGATGTCAGGCAGGTGGCGACGATCTGGGCGTTCCCCTCGACGAGGCCCGCAGCCGGCTGCTGACAATCCCCGCTTACTACACAGTTCAAATGCCGCATCCATCGCCACGCCGGCGGTCAGCACAGTCCGTGCTGCTCCTGATCAAGCTGTTTCCGTCGCCAGCGAGACATGGGCAGCTACGATCCTCCAGCCCTGGTCCGGCAGGCGGACCCAAGTTTGGCTCTGCCGCCCGATCCGCGTGCTGCCCGTACGCAAAAATTCAAGGTTCACGACTGCGAACGTCGTATCGAAACAATTGATGGTGCGGCGGATCACCTGCCGTGGCGGCGAGCCGTTCGTGCGCTGCCTTCGGAATTCGCGGATCGCCTCGATGCCATAAAGCGCCTCGCCCACGCCGTAGCGCAGCGCGGTGTCGGCCTCCCAGAAGAATCGATCGAGCCGGTCGAGATCGTTGGCGGCCAAGGCCGCCTCATAGGCGTCGGACAGGGCCGTTAACTCGGCCAATGTGTCCCGGTCGTCGACGATCATGATGGCCCGACCACCGGTGCGGCACAGATGCCGTCTCGTTCCAGCCGATGGGCGATGGCGAGAGCGACCGATTCACAGCCTGGCGCCGCAATCACCTGCACGCCGAGCGGCAGCGGTCCCACACCATGAACCGGTACGACGACGACGGGTAGGCCGATGAAACTGATCGGCTGTGTGTAAAGACCGAGATGCGGGCGGACCGGCACAGTCTCGCCGGCGATCTCCATCGTCGCTTGGCCTAGCACGGGTGCCGGGCAAGGCGTCGCTGGAGCAAGTAGAGCGTCGTGGCGCTCGAAAAGGCGAGAGGCTTCCGCAGCGAACCAGGCGCGGAATCGCTGTGCCTGCTGGACGATCGCCGCCGGCAGAAGGGCGCCTGCCAGCAGTCGCGGGCGCGTCGCTGGATCGAAATCCCCGGCCCGTGTGCGGAGCCGGTCGAGATGCAGCGTACCGCCTTCTGCCGCGGTGATGCAGAACGCAGCGGCGCGGGCGCGACGCGCTTCGGGCAGTTCAGTTCGTGTATCTGCGCCGAGCGCCCGCGCGACCCGGTCCACAGCCTCCAGCGCCGCCTCCGTCGCACCGTGGCTGAACCAGCCGTCGAGAACCGCCACGCGGTACGGCACGGCATCGGCGATCGCGGGCGCCACCGGCGCTCCGCCATGCATGACGTCGAAGGCGATGGCGAGATCAGCGGCGGAGCGCGCGAACGGGCCGACGTGGTCGAGGCTGTCCACGAATGGGAAGCTGCCCTCGCGAGGCAGCGCGCCATAGGTCGGTTTCAGGCCAAACACGCCGCAGAGCGCCGCCGGCACCCGGATTGATCCATTGGTGTCCGAACCAAGCGTCAGTGGTGCAAGGCCGGCGGCGACTGCCGCGGCCGAGCCACCCGAGGAACCGCCGGCAGATCTGGTCGGGTCGTGCGGGTTGCGCGTCGGGCCGTCATGGGTGTTCTCGGTGACGAAGCCATAGGCGAATTCGTCCATGTTGAGAGTGCCGAGGGGCACTGCGCCAGCCTTGACCAGTCGTGCCAGTGCTTCGGCGTCGTGCGTTGCTGGCGGCTGGTCACGGAGGATCTTCGAGCCGGCCCGGGTCTTGAGGCCCGAGACGTTGAACAAGTTCTTCACCGCGACGGGCACACCCGCTAGTTTCGGGCATTCGCCAGTGGCGATACGCGCATCGACCGTGGCAGCGGCGGCGCGGGCGCGATCTAGGCAGAGATCGGTGAAGCAGTTCAGCGCGGGGTCCAGCGCCCGGATGCGATCGATATGGTCTTCGAGAACCTCGGTCGCGGAGATCTGCTGGGCGGCGACGGTGCCGGCGATTGTCGTCGCCGAGAGACGATGGAGCGGGATGGTGCGGAGATCGTCCCCGGCCATGCTCGGGCGTTGCCGGCTCACGGGCGGAATCTTGGTGCGGCTTCGGCAACGTCCGGCAGCGGGAAATCCAAGATCAGATCGGCCTGTGCCATGATCATGGCGAGTGCCGCGACCACCTCACCGCGATGGGCGGCGGCAAGGGGGATACCAAGCAGCGCCGCGCCCGCATCGACAAGGGCGGCGAACGTGACGTCCGATCGAATGACGCCGCTTTGGTCGGCGCGGGGTGTCGTCATGTGCGGATAACCTTCTCCAGTGTCCGGATCAGCGTCGCGCTGTCCGTGACGAAGCCGAAAATGCCGCCCTGCGCCTTGACCATGGCCAGGGCGCAGGCGTGGAATTCAGGAAAATACGACGCCGTGCCGTCGGAGACGACGAGACATTCGAAGCCGCGATCATTCGCCTCGCGCAGCGTGGTGTGCACGCAGACCTCGGTGGTGACGCCGCAGAGGATCAGCTTGGCGATGGCGCGCTGGCGCAGGATAGTCTCGAGGTCGGTGGCGTAGAACGCCCCCTTTCCCGGCTTGTCGATGACCGGCTCGCCGGCGAGTGGCGCAAGTACAGGAACGATCTCGTGCCCGGCTTCACCGCGGACCAGGATCCGTCCCATCGGACCGGGATCGCCGATACCGGGATCGAGCCGGCCGCGCGCCTTCTTGGTGGGTGGCAGGTCGGTCAGATCCGGCCGGTGTCCCTCACGCGTGTGAATGACAAGCAGGCCGGCCGCGCGGGCCGCGGCGAGCACCGCGGCGATCGGGTCGATCGCCGCCTGCAGCCGCGTGACGTCGTTGCCGAGTGCGGCGCCGAACCCGCCCGGCTCCACGAAATCGCGCTGCATGTCGATCACGATCAATGCGGCATGCGGCAGATCAAGCGTCACCGGATACGGGTCTGCGGCGACCGACAGGTTCATGTCATGCATGGGCGGTGTGTGCCTCCATGATGGCGCACCTTGCGCCCCAACGGCCTTGGGTGCGGGCTGCTCGGATCAGCAAAGGACATAATTCCGCCAGCCGCCGAACTCGGTAATCTCGCGCGCCCCCTCCAGCGCCGCCGGCTCGCACAGGAAGCCGGCAAACCGCCGCCCATCCGCCAGCGTCACCTGGCCGATCGTCATCGGCCCCGGCACGCCGGCCACGAACCGCCCGAACCCCTCCGCCGTCAGCGACCACCGCTCCACCGCGATGCCCGGCCCCGCGAAGCCCGGCGCCCGCACCAGCCCCGGCTTCGCCGGCGCCGTCGCCAGCGCGTAAAGCCGGTAGTCCGCCGCCGTCGCCGTCGCCTCCTCCAGCCGCGCCCCCAGCGCGGTCAGCTCATGGTTCAGCGCCATGCCCGAAAGATGCGCCCCGGCGACGACGATCGA
>JAJZVS010000145.1 GCA_021845555.1 Pseudomonadota bacterium | reverse complement strand
GGGGCCGGTTCCACGCGGATCACGTCGGCGCCGAGATCGGCGAGCACCACGCCGCAGGAGGGTCCCATGATGGTGTGCGTGAACTCGATCACGCGGATGCCTTCGAGCGGCAGGGCGGTCATGGGCGGTCTCCGGCTGGATCGGGGGTTTGATTCGGCGGGGCGCGGGCGCGGTGTCAACCCGCCCCGCGCCGGGCCGGAACGCATCGTCTCCGGTTCGTCCCCGCTATCCACAGGCCACGACCCTGACGCCGGCCTCGCGAAGGGTCTAGGCTGGCGCCCATCGTGAACACCGTGGACACCCCCCTGCTCGGCCTGTCGCAGCGCCTGCCGCCGGCCAACGCGCAGGCCGAGCAGGCGCTGCTCGGCGCCTTGCTGGCCAACAACAAGGCCTACGAGCGCGTCTCCGAGTTCCTGGCCCCCGAGCATTTCGTCGATCCGATCCACGGCCGCATCTACCAGGCGATCGCCCGCCGGATCGAAGCCGGCCAGCTCGCCGACGCGGTGACCCTGAAGGCCGAGTTCGAGCACAGCGGCATCCTGGAGGAGGTGGGCGGCGTCGCCTATCTCGGCCAGTTGCTCACCGCCATGGTCGGCATCATCAACGCCGGCGAATACGGCCGCACGATCCACGACGCCTGGCTGCGCCGCCAGCTGATCGACCTCGGCGAGACGGTGGTGAACAACGCCTTCGGCGCCGAACCCGAGCTCGACGGGATCAAGCAGATCGAAACCGCCGAGCAGGCGCTGTTCGATCTCGCCACCGATGGCGGCTCGGGCGGCGGGTTCGTCACTTTCGAGCGGGCGCTGACCGATGCGATCGCCGGCGCCGAGCGCGCGTTCCACCGCGCCGGGCATGTCTCGGGCCTGTCCACCGGGCTGCGCGACCTGGATGCCAAGACCGGCGGGCTGCATCCCTCCGACCTGCTGATCCTCGCCGGCCGTCCGGGCATGGGCAAGACGGCGCTCGCCACCAAGATCGCCTTCGGCGCTGCCAAGTCGCTGCTCGACGAAGCGCGGCGGGCGGACCCGGCGGCGCAGGCGAAGGCGCAGATCGCCGTGTTCTCGCTGGAAATGAGCGCCGAACAGCTCGCCACCCGCCTGCTGGCCGAGGAAGCGCGCATCTCCGGCGACCGCATCCGCCGCGGCGACATCAACCAGAAGGATTTCGACGGGTTCGTGCGCGTCTCGCGCGAAATCGCCGGCCTGCCGATGCAGATCGACGACACGCCGGCGATCACCATGTCGGCGCTGCGCACCCGCTGCCGCCGGCTCAAGCGCACCAAGGGCCTGGCGCTGGTGGTGGTCGATTACCTGCAACTGATGCGCCCCTCGGCCGGCACCCGGCCGGAGAACCGGGTGCTGGAGATCAGCCAGATCACCCAGGGGCTGAAGGCGATCGCCAAGGAGCTGGCGGTGCCGGTGCTGGCGCTGTCGCAGCTCTCGCGCGCGGTCGAATCGCGCGAGGACAAGCGCCCGCAGCTGTCGGACCTGCGCGAATCGGGCACCATCGAGCAGGACGCCGACAGCGTCATGTTCATCTACCGCGACGAATACTACCTGGGGCAGCGCATGCCGAAGGAGATGGCGTTCGACAATTCGGACAAGTTCCAGGGCGCGATCGACAAGTGGCAGCAGGACATGGACCGCGCGCACAACAAGGCCGAACTCATCATCGCCAAGCAGCGCCACGGTCCCACCGGCAAGATCGACCTGTTCTTCGAGGCGGAGTTCACCCGCTTCGGCGATCTGGACCAGATGCATTCGGATTATGACTGAACCGGGCGGTTCGCCCCCGCCCCCCATCCCGCAAAGGGAGGGGGAGTCATCCGAGGCTCCCCCTCCCCTTGCGGGAGGGGGTTGGGGGGAGGGGGCCGGCGCGGTCCTGGAGGTCGATCTCGCCGCCATCGTCGCCAACTGGCGCAGCCTGTGCGCGCTGCATCCCGCCGGCCCGGTCGCCGGGGTGGTGAAGGCAAACGCCTACGGCCTCGGCGCCCAGGCGGTCGCGCCGGCGCTGGCCGCCGCCGGCTGCCGGCATTTCTTCGTCGCCACCGCCGCCGAAGCGACGGCGCTGCGCCCGCTGCTGCCGGGCGCGCTGCTCGCGGTGCTGAACGGGCTGATGCCCGGCACCGAGGGCGCGTTCCTGGCCCACGACCTGGTGCCGGTGCTGGGTTCGCTCGCCGAGCTCGACGCCTGGACCGCCGCGGCCGGCCGTGCCGGGCGCCGGCTGCCGGCGATGCTGCATGTCGATACCGGCATGGCGCGGCTGGGTCTCGCCCCGGCGGAACTGGAGGCGCTGGCGCGCGCGCCGTCGCGGCTGGACGGGATCGATCTGCGCTACGTGCTGTCGCATCTGGTCGCGTCCGAGGCGCCGGGGGAGGCGATCAACGCCGCGCAGGCGCGCCGTTTCGCCGCCGCCTGCGCCGTGCTGCCGCCGGCCCCGCGAAGCCTGGCCAATTCCTCGGGGATCCTGCTCGGCGCGGATTTCGGCTCCGACCTCGCCCGGCCGGGGGCGGCGCTCTACGGGATCAACCCGACGCCGGGGCCGACGCCGGGGCGGCCCAACCCGATGCGCCCGGTGGCGCGCCTGACCGCGCGCGTGCTTGCGGTGCGCGACCTCCCGGCGGGGAGGACGGTGGGCTACAACGCCACCTGGACGGCGGCGCGGCCGTCGCGCATCGCCACCGCCGCGATCGGCTACGCCGACGGCTGGCACCGCGCGCAGTCCAACCGCGGCGCGGCGGTCTTTGACGGCCGGCCGCTCGCGCTGGTAGGGCGTGTGTCCATGGACCTCACGACCTTCGACGCGACCGACCATCCCGGCGTGGTGCCTGGCGCCTGGCTCGACCTGATCGGCCCCGCGCGAACGGTGGACGCCGTGGCCGAGGCCGCCGGGACCAACGGCTACGAGGTGCTCACCAGCCTCGGCCCGCGCATCCGCCGCCGGTACCGGCCAGCGTGAATCCGTTCCTCGACCCGCTGGCCGCGATCGGGCGCGGCGTGATCGGCGCGGCGCGGGCGACGGGGTCGCTCGCGCTGTTCGCGCTGGAGGGCGTGTCGCATCTGCTGCGCCCGCCGCTCCATTGGCGCATGTTCGTCCAGGCCCTGGTCGAGATGGCGTATTTCAGCCTGCCGGTGGTGGCGCTGACGGCGATCTTCACCGGCATGGTGCTGGCGCTGCAAAGCTACACCGGGTTTTCCCGCTTCAACGCGGAAAGCGCGATCGCCAATGTGGTGGTGATCTCGATCACCCGCGAACTCGGACCGGTGCTCGCCGCGCTGATGGTGGCCGGGCGGATCGGCGCCGCCACGGCGGCCGAACTCGGCACCATGCGCGTCACCGACCAGATCGACGCGCTGTCCACGCTGTCCACCAATCCGATGAAATATCTGGTGGCGCCCCGGCTGCTGGCGGGGATGGTGGCGCTGCCGCTGCTCGTGGTGGTGGCCGACATCCTGGGCGTGCTGGGCGGGTTCGTCGTCTCGGTGATGAAGCTCGGCTTCTCGGCCGACGCCTATCTTCGCCACACCTTCGACTTCATGCATGCGAGCGACGTGATCTCGGGCCTGGTGAAGGCCGCGGTGTTCGGTTTCATCATCGCGCTGCTCGGGTGCTACCAGGGCTATCGGAGCCGCGGCGGCGCGCAGGGCGTGGGGGCCGCGACCACCTCGGCCGTCGTCACCGCCTCGATCCTGATCCTGGCGTTCGACTACGTGCTGACCGAATTGTTCTTCACCCGATGAGCGCGACGCCGGCGACCGCGCTGCCGCCCGCCGGTGCGCCTGCCGAGGCTCCGGTGCCGCGCATCCGGGTGCGCGGCCTCTGCAAGGCATTCGGCGCGAAGAAGGTGCTGGACGGGATCGATCTCGACGTGCTGCCCGGCACCTCGATGGTGGTGATCGGCGGCTCCGGTTCGGGCAAGTCGGTGCTGTTGAAATGCATCCTCGGGCTGATCGAGCCGGACGAAGGCGTCATCGAGCTCGATGGGCGGAACATCCTGGCCCTGTCTCGGACCGAACGGGAAGCGGCGCGGGCGCGGATCGGCATGCTGTTCCAGAACGGCGCGCTGTTCGACAGCCTGCCGGTCTGGGAGAACGTGACCTTCGGCCTGCTGGCTCAGCGCAAGCTGACCCGGCATGAGGCGCGCGAGCGCGCGGCGGATTTCCTCGCCCAGGTGGGGCTTGCCGCCAGCGTGGGCGCGCTGTCGCCGGCGGAGCTTTCGGGCGGAATGCAGAAGCGGGTCGCGCTGGCGCGCGCGATCGCCGCGCAGCCCGACATCCTGTTCTTCGACGAGCCGACCACCGGCCTCGATCCGATCATGGGCGCGGTGATCGACGGGCTGATCATCGATTGCGTGAAGCGGCTGGGCAGCACCGCGGTGGCGATCACCCACGACATGGCGAGCGCGCGGCGCATCGGCGACACGGCGGCGATGATCCATCGCGGGCGGATCATCTGGTCCGGCCCGGCGGCGGCGCTGTTCGACAGCGGCAACCCGGAGGTGGACCAGTTCACCCACGGGCGGCGCGAGGGGCCGATCCAGATGGAGTTGCGGCGCTGAACCGGGGGGGAGGAACGAATGGGGCCGATGGCGGGGCGGCGGCAGGCAGCGAAGGTGTTTCCTGTCCGCGTTTGTCCGTGTATGGTGCCGCAATGATCAGACCGCTCCGGGTTGCCCTGGGTCTCGTGCTGGCGGCGGCGCCGCTGTTTCCGGCGGCTGCCGTGGCGGCCGCGTCGCCGACCGGGGGGGCGGCCGGGGGGGCGCCCGTGGGGGCGGTGGTGGACGGCGGCTCGGCCGACGATCCGGCCGCGCAGGCCGCTGGGCTGTTCATGCAAAGCTGCGTGCGCTTCGCCGCCAACACCAAGGGGCTGCGCCAGTGGGCCGCGCACCGGCACCTCCGCCGCATCCAGCCCCCGCACGACGAGGCGTTCCTCTATGGCCTGCCGGGGATGGTGTTCGATGCCACCGCGACGGCGGGGCGGCCCATCAAGCTGGTCGTGGTGTCGGAAGACAGCGGATCCTGCTCGGTGGTGGTGGAACACGCCAAGGGAGTGGCGCTGCTGCACCGGCTGGACGCCGACCTGAAGGCAGCGGGGGTCGTCTTCAAGGTGACCGAGGACGGGCCGGACGCGCAGGAGAAGGACCTGCGAAACCGCGCCTACGATGCCGGGTTGGACGGCAAGCACTGGCAGATGCTGGTGAGCACGGTCGCCGATCCGGCGGGCGGCGAGGCGATGCTGACGACCAACCCGTGAGGCGCGGGGTCTCTGTCAGGGACCCCAGCGACCGTCGCGACGAAACCGCTCGATCCGTTCGATGAATTTCCCGAGGCTGCGGGCACCGCCGCCGGCGGCCCGGTGGGGCGACCATGTCCTGGCGACGAATTCGGCCAGCAAGCCGCCATAGTCGCGGCCTACCTTGCGTTCCGACCCGGCGCTCGGGACCATTCCCTCCCGGATCGCGCGGCGGCGCGACCGGTTGGCAAGGCGAACCACCTCGACCTTCGCGTCCGCGACCGTTTCCGGATTGTCGGGCAGTACTGTCGCGGCGACGCCAAGGAACAACGCAAACGCATCGCGGTCGGCGAGCAGCCAGCTTTCCGTCTGGCGCACCGGAACAATCAGATTGAGGCCGGCGGGACGGTTCGGGGCCAGCAGCGCCGCCAGTGCGGGGGCGCAGGCGGCGTCGGCGTCGAGATCGCGCTGCACCACCCAGGGGCCGAACCGGGCCGCGGCGAGATAGCCGGGGAGGCTGCGGTCGAGTTTCGCCTTGCCCTCGGCGATATAGACCGGTCCGATCGAGAGCCCACGTTCGGCGAGAACGCGGACCAGGACGTCACGATCCATCGCGCCTTCGCAGGCGATCGTGATCGGGGGCTGGATGCGGCTCACGGAGCGAACAGGGTCAACTGCTCGGGTCGGGCGGGCGCGACCTGGGGCAGGACCGCCTCGCCGAGGCTCACGCCACCTTCCAGCAGGGCTTTGACCACCTGCATGTCCTTCGCGGGCGTCACCTCCGTCCCTTCCTGCCGCGGCCGCAGCAGGAAGACTTCTTCGAGGCCGATCCCGTCGTCGGAGAGCAGGGAGAGGGAATGCGTGGTGAGGATGATCTGGCGTCCCCGGGCGCGCTGCACCTGCGCGAACAGCCGCGGCAACTGGCGCACGACCTCCGGATGGAGCGACAGTTCGGGTTCTTCCAGCAGCAGGGGGCCCCCTTGGTCCTGCAACGACCAGAGCAGACCGAGCAGGCGCAGCGTCCCGTCGGAGAAGCTTTCCTCCGTCTGCCAGGCCCCCTGCGGGCGCCAGTGCCGGTACTTGGCGCGGATGTGCCAGATGCCGCGCGTGTCCTGCTGCGGTTCGATCGTCTCGATCTGCGGCACCGCAACTTGCAGGGCGCCGACGATCCGGCGCAGCCGGGCATCGCGGGTTTTCTTCGGCGTCTCGGCGATCCGCTGGATCAGGTCGATCCCGAAAAAGGCGGAACGCCGGGAGCTGAGCCGCTCCGGATCGCGGATCAGTTGCGGCACCACATGCAGGTATTCGATGCCGGCGAGGAAATCGACCAGCTCCCGGAACGGCTGATTGGCGCTTATCTGCTCGAGATGGGTTTCGGTCAGACGCCGCGGGTCCTTCCGGTCGCCGTCGTCGGGGCGGTTGAGGATCAGGCTCTCCTGGTGCCAGACACGTTCGCCGACGATGCGTGCCGGGTCGGCCTTGCGTCCGTTGAACGTGAGCTCGTACCGCCACTTCCGCGGATCCGCCGCGGTCCCGATGTCCGCGACGATCCGGATGTCGGAGTTTTCCCGTGCATGCAGGGCGCGCAGACGGCTCACGTCCCCACGATCCGCGACCGCGGCCTGGAGACCGCCCGCGCTGACCACGAGCTGACGCAGGAAACGGAACGCATCCAGCAGGTTCGACTTTCCGGACGCATTCGGCCCGACCAGGAACACGCGCGGCGCGAGATCGATCCCGCAATGGCCGAAGTTGCGCCAGTTCACGAGTTCGATCCGGGTGAAGCGAAGGTCCGGGCGCTGCGCCATCCTCACGAGCCTCTGTCCGCCGGCGTTGCGTGCGGGTCGCGACGGTGGTCCGGACAATGACGGTCTCCCGCGGGGCCGACAATAGGAAGCGTCATCGCCGGGCCGATGGTGACATCCCGGTGTCCCGCGTGCGATCAGAACCGTCCTCTCCGCTCACGAGACAAACCTCTTGGCCAAGCCCGTCCCCCGCTTCGTCTGCCAGTCCTGCGGCGCCGTGACCTCCAAATGGTCCGGCCGGTGCGACGCCTGCGGCGAATGGAACACCATCGCCGAGGAAACCCCCACCGCGCGACCTGGCCCCGCCGGCAAGGCGGCACCCGGGCGCAAGGTGGATTTCGTCCCGCTCGCCGGCAGCGCCGCGCCGCCGCCGCGCACGGAAACCGGGATCGCCGAGCTCGACCGCGTGCTGGGCGGCGGGCTGGTGGCCGCCTCCGTCATCCTGGTGGGCGGCGATCCGGGCATCGGCAAATCCACCCTCATGTTGCAGGCCGCGGCGCGGCTGGCCGCGTCCGGCCGCCCGGTTCTTTATGTCTCGGGCGAGGAATCGATCGAGCAGGTGCGGCTGCGCGCCCGCCGGCTCGGCGTGACCGAGGCGCCGCTCGGCCTCGCGGCCGCGGTCAACCTGCGCGACATCGCCGCCACGTTGGAGCAGACGCCGGCGGCGCTGGTGGTGATCGATTCGATCCAGACCATGTGGCTCGATACGATCGACAGCGCGCCCGGCACCGTCACGCAGGTGCGCGCCTCCGCCTTCGAACTGATCCGGCTGGCGAAATCGCGCGGCTTCGCGCTGGTGCTGGTGGGCCATGTCACCAAGGACGGCGCGCTCGCCGGGCCGCGCGTGCTGGAGCACATGGTCGATGCGGTGCTCTATTTCGAAGGCGAGCGCGGCCACCAGTTCCGCATCCTGCGCGCGGTGAAGAACCGCTTCGGCGCCACCGACGAGATCGGCGTGTTCGAGATGACCGACCGCGGCCTGGCCGAGGTCGCCAACCCCTCCGCCCTGTTCCTGGCCGAACGCCGCGGCAACGTCGCCGGCAGCGCGGTGTTCGCCGGGCTGGAGGGCACCCGCCCGGTGCTGCTGGAGGTGCAGGCGCTGCTGGCGCCCAATCCCGGCGGGTCGCCGCGCCGGCAGGTGATCGGCTGGGACGGCGGGCGGCTGTCGATGCTGCTCGCGGTGCTGGAAACCCGCTGCGGGCTGCGGCTGTCCGGCAGCGACGTGTATCTGAACGTGGCCGGCGGGCTGCGGGTGAACGAACCGGCGGCCGATCTGGCGGTGGCCGCCGCGCTCGCCTCGGCCGCCGCCGACCGGCCGACCCATCCCGGCACGGTCTATTTCGGCGAGGTCGGCCTGTCGGGCGAGGTGCGCCAGGTGGCGCAGGCGGACGCGCGGCTGAAGGAAGCGGCGAAACTCGGCTTCGAGACCGCCTGCCTGCCGCGCCGGCTGGCCCGCGGCGGCCGGGCGCCGACCGCGCCCGAGGGGCTGCGGCTCGACGAGATCGGGCATCTGGCCGATCTCGTGGCCCGCTTCGCGGAGCCGCCCGGGGCGTAGGCTTGGGGCATAGGCCGGGGCATGGGCCAGAGGTACAGGCCGGGCGGCCGATGGGCCCGGCGGGCCTGCCCTTGCCTGCCATGAACACCCCCGGCCGGAGGCCCCCCGTCGCCCGGTCGCCCCGCCGCCCGGTCGCCCCGCCGGCCGGCCCCCCGTGCCCCCGCCGTCATGGTCGGCCTTGAGCCGGCCATCCACCCCCGATCGTCCGTGCGCAGATGGCCGGCTCAAGGCTGGCCAGGACGAATGGGGGCGGGTGCCGGACGCGGCACGCGCCAGGGCAGGGACCCTCGGGGACGGTCGGGAATCTAGGCGAAAATCCTTGACACGCGCGGACGTGTTCTCTATACGTTCGCCCCGATGCCCCTGACCCTCTCCCCCCTCCTTGCCGACCGCTTCACGCGGATCATGGCGATGCTGTGCGATATCATCGCCCACGAGGGCGCGCGCCGGCGGTTCGAGGGGCGGTTCACCGTG
>JAJZVS010000144.1 GCA_021845555.1 Pseudomonadota bacterium | reverse complement strand
GGCCGGCGATCTCCGCCAGTTCCCCGGCCGGCCGCGCGGTGCCGTCGGCCAGCGCGGTCAGCATGGCGGCGCGGGCCGGATCGCCGATCAGCGCCGCCGGCGTGGCGATGTTGGGCGCGATGTCGGCGGGACGACTCATGTTTCCATCTTGTGTGAACTATCCGTCGCCGTCCAGCGGCCACAATGGGGCCGCAAGCGAAGGACCAGGCCATGCAGGACCCCGACCACGCCCGCATCTTCGTCGAATGGCACCGCGCCGCGCGCGAGCGCGACACACTGGCATTGCTCGCGCTCTATGCGGCGGATGCGGTGCTGGAAAGCCCGTTGGTGCCGGCGATCCTGGCCGATCGGCCGGAGGGCGTGTTGCGCGGCCATGTCGAACTCGCCCGTTTCTTTGAGGAAGGCGCGCGCCGCCGTCCCAACGCGCTGGTCCGCTGGTGGCGCACGGGCGACTGGGCCAGCCTCGGCAACCTGCTGATCTGGGAATACCCACGCGACACGCCGGCCGGCGAACAGGTCGATCTGGTCGAGGTAATGGAGATCGCCGACGGTCTGATCCGCCACCACCGCATCTATTGGGGCTGGTTCGGCACCCGGCTGCTCACGGAGGCCGCCGTCCGGCACGCGCTTTCCCACCCCGCCCCCCCCTGCTAGCCTCCCGCGCAACCGCAGGAGGAGACCACCATGCGCTGGGCCCGTATCGACCACGCCGGCACCCCGAGCTATGCGATCGTGGAGGGCGAAACGCTCATCCCCGTGCGCGGCTCCCCCTTCGCCACCTGGGAACGCACCGCGACCACGCTGAAGCTGGCGGAGACGAAGCTGCTGGTGCCGGTGGTGCCGCCCACCTTCTATGCCTGCGGCATGAACTACGCCGAGCACGTGCGCGCGGTGGCAGCGAAGATCGGCCAGCCGCCCAATCTGCCGACCCGGCCGGAGATCGGCTACCGCGCCAACAACGCGCTGATCGCGCAGGGCGAGACGATCGTCATTCCCGCCGACGCCACCGACAAGGTGCAGTACGAGGGCGAGCTCGTGGCGGTGATCGGCAAGACATGCAAGCACCTGACACGGGACAATGCGCTGGAGGCGGTGCTCGGCTACACGATCGGCAACGATGTCTCCGAGCGCACCTGGCAGCGTTCCGACCGCACCATGTACCGCTCGAAGAACACCGACACGTTCAAGCCGATGGGGCCGTGGATCGAAACCGCGGTCGATCTGGACGCGCTGCGCACAAGGGTAAGGCTGAACGGCAAGCAGATCATAGAATTCCACACCAACGAGATGGTGTTCGGCGTGGTCGATTTCCTGGTGGAGATGACCCGCTACATCACGCTCCATCCGGGCGACGTGGTGTGGATGGGCACCGAGGGCGAGTGCGCCGACATGAAGCACGGCGATCTGTGCGAGGTGGAGATTACCGGGATCGGCACCCTGTCCAACCCGGTGGCGCGCGCGACGGCCTGACTGCCGGGGGCCTCCGCGCCGCAGGGCTGCGTCGGCGCGGCGGCCGAGGCCGGGACAGTTGCGGCCTTCCCGGATCGGTGGGGCCGCGTCCCTACTTCTCGAGTTGCTTGCGGATCAACTGCAGTTCCTGGTGGCGCTCCGCCGTCGTGACGGGATAGGCCATATCGAGCCCGTCGAGCGTATCGAGGATGATCTGGGACACGATCAGGCGCGCGTTCTCCTTGTCGTCAGCGGGAACGACATACCAGGGCGCGTCGGTTGTGCTTGTCGCGCCGAGGCACGCCTCGAACGCCGCCATGTAGCGATCCCAGAACTTCCGCTCCGCGATGTCCGCCTGGCTGAATTTCCAGTTCTTTTCGGGTTCATCGATCCGGTCCAGGAACCTCTTTCGCTGCTCGTCCTCCGAAAGATGGAGGTAGAACTTTATGATCCGGGTTCCGTTGGCGCGGAGGTGACGCTCCAGGTCCACGATCGACCGATAGCGCCCGCGCCAGATCGACTCTTCGTCCGGTGCGTCCGGCAGCCCTTCGCTATGAAGAATCTCCGGGTGCACACGTGCGATCAGCACCTCCTCGTAATACGACCGGTTGAAGATGCCGATCCGCCCGCGTTCCGGCAGATCGCGGCTGGTGCGCCAGAGAAAATCGTGCAGCAATTCGGCGTGACTTGGATGCTTGAAGCTGAAGACCTGACAGCCTTGCGGGTTGACCCCGGACATCACATGCCTGATGGCACCGTCTTTCCCGGCCGCGTCCATCGCCTGGAAGATCAGCAGAATCGCGTGGCGATTTGATGCATAGAGCAGCTGCTGCAACGTGCTCAATCGCGCAACATGGTGCTCGAGCAGCTTCTTGTAGTGCTTCTTCGACTTGTAGACGGGATCGGTTTTCGTCGGCCGCTTCCGCAGGTCTACCGAGGCACCTTCCGTTACGCGGAAATCCTCCGAATGTATCTTCATCCTCGTTCCTCCGGCGGTGTTGGTCCCACGGTTCGTCCCGGTTCAGCCTCGCGCCGCCGTCCGGCGCGAATGGCCCACCGGATCACGTGCCGGTCTTTGGTGCCGAGGCGGGCGGTGTCCGCGCTGCGGCCTCCGGTACGCGGTCGGCGTCGGCGGGAGGCACCGGCGCGGCCGCGACGGGCGCCGCCGCCTGGCTGATGGCTGCGGCGATGACACGCCCGGCATCCTCCGGATCCTTGATGAGGCCGGCAACCAGGAGGTCGCCGAGCGACGTGTTGAGCAGTGCCGCGATGCCGGCGCTGGCCGCGGGCGCAGCCTCGGCTTCCGGCTTGACCGCGGCGTGGGCATCAAGCTTGGGTGCGGCTTTCGCCGCCGGTTTGGGGTCGCCAGCCTTGGGGTCGCCAGCCTTGGGTCGACAGGCTTGGGGGCGACAGGCTTGGGCTGGGAGGCAGTGGGTTCGGTCACAGGTGTTCCCTCCGTCTTTGCCATGGCGCCGGGTTCGCCCGGTGAAGCAGGACCCCCGGGATGCCCGGAGATCCCGAGACGCGCGAAGACCGGAACCTTCACCAGATCCAGCACCAATGCGAAGGCAACCGCCGCGGCAAGCGTGCCCGCCACGATCGCCGGCGCCAGGGATGTCATTGCAATTCCCCCGACGGCCAATGTCGAAGCGATCCCGATATCGGCCACGGACGACACCAGGAGCCAGAGGCTGGGGCGCGAGCCCCACAAATGCCGGCGTTCGCGGATGGCATAGATCGTCGCCTGGCTGCCGAACACCAGGGCGATGAAGGCCTGGGTTCTCAGCGCCCCGGTTCCGAGGGCCATGCCGAATCTCGCGACGGCCAGGACGCCGGTGCAGAAGGCCAGCAGGCAGATCCCCATGATGACGCCGGCGGTCGTCAACCTGCCGATGCGCCAGGCATTAGGCGCCGGGGACGGCCGCACCGTGTCCGTCGTCAACGACATCGATAGAAAATCGCCGGTGACCATCACAATGACCATCAGCAACGGCGTGAGGATCGCGTGCCCGGTCATGATCAGGCCGGCAACCAGGAACAGCACCGTCGCGACCTTCTTGGCGATCGTGTTCAGCGTGTAGGTCTGGATGCGCTGGAACGTGATGCGCCCTTCCTTGACCGCGGCGACGATGCCGACCAGGCCCGGCTCGGTCAGCACCATGCCGGCGGCCGATTTGGCGACGTCGGTTGCCGTCGAGACGGCGATCCCGATCTGCGCCTGGCGCAACGCCGGCGCGTCGTTGGCGCCGTCGCCGCACATGCCGACGGTATGGCCGCCCTTCTGGAACGCCTTGACCAGCTTATACTTGTCCTCCGGAAGGACGCCGGCGAAGACCGCGAATTGCCCGGGGTGGACGTCCTCGGGGATCGGTCCGGGCGGACAGACGGCCCCATCGAGCCCCACCGCGCGCGCCACGATGGCAGCGGTCGCCGGAGCGTCGCCCGTCACCATCACGGTCCGCACGCCCAGCCCATGCAATTCGGTAATGAGCGCCGCGGAGTCCGAACGCGGCGGGTCGCTGAGCGCAATCAGTCCGGCCAGCTTCATCGCACCTTGCGGCCCGGCCGCGACGGCGAGCACCCGGAAGCCCTTTCCCTCCAGGTCATTCGCCGCGTCGGTCGCGGCTTGCGACGGCTGGGCCAGCGCGATGACGACGCTGAAGGCGCCTTTCACGATCCGTTGCAGACCTCCGGTCGAGTCGGTCGCACTCGCCTCGGACATCTTCTTCGCCGGATCGAACGGCTCGAACTTCACCAATTTCGGCGCGTCGGAGACGCCTTTGCTCCCCGCCGCCGCGCGAATGGCCGCGTCCACCGGATCCTGCCCGCCGTCCGCGCTCGCCAGCGCGGCCAAGGCCAGGACATGCGCTTCGTCAAAGCCGGGCATGGGATGGACGGTCGTGACCTTCAGCGCATTCTGGGTCAGCGTGCCGGTCTTGTCGGCGCACAGGACATCGGTCGTGCCCGCTTCATCCACCGCGGACAGACGGGTCGGAAGGACGTTCAGTTTTGCCAGCGCCCGCGCGCCAAGCGCCGCCGCCAGTGTGAACGTCGCCGGCAGCGCAACCGGGATCGATGCCAGAACGGCCGTCAGGACGAGAGGGATGATCTCCGCTAGCGGCATCGCCAGGAACCACGCGTAGGCCACCAGCGCCAGAATGACGACCCCATTGAACGCGGCAAGGTTGCGCACCACGCGCAGCACCGCGGTCTGCTGGGAGCTCACCACATGCGCGGTGCGGACCAGTTCCGCGGTGCGGCCGAACTTGGTGCGCGCGCCGGTCGCCGTGACCTCCGCCACCGCCTCGCCCCGGCGCACGAGCGCGCCGGCGTAGGTGGCAACGCCCGCCCCGGCTTCGATGGGCACCGATTCGCCGGTCAGCATGGACTGGTCGAGCAGAACTTCTCCGCCGTCGATATGCACATCCGCGGCCACCACGCCGCCGAGCGAAAGCTTCACCACGTCGCCCGGCACAAGCTCGGCCGCGGGCACGGTTTTCCATGCGCCGTCGCGCCGGACGGACGCGCTCAGGGCGAGCCGCGACTTCAGTGCGGCGAGCGTTGCCTGGGCACGGCTCTCCTGGAACAGGCCGAGCGCCGCGTTGAACACCAGCAGGCCGGCGATGATCGCGGCCTCCACATATTTGCCGAGGCCCAGTTCGAGCACGATCGCCGCCTCGAGCATCCACGGCACCGGGGCCCAGAATTTCCCGAGCGCCATCCGCACCGGGTGCATGCTCGTATCCGGCATGGCGTTGGGGCCGAATTTCGTCAGCAGGCGGCGGGCCTCGTCGCTCGTCAGGCCGCCCGGCGCGGCTGTCTGCCTGGCTGCCACCGGCTTGGCGGGGCCGGTGGTCCCGGCAGGCGGCGATGGAGTTGTGGCGGCCATCTGCGTTCTTCCCTATCGACGACGCGCCGTGTTCGGAGCGATCGGGAGGCCGGCTCCGAGCCGTCGGTCAGCGGCGGGCCGACCTCCCCAACGGCTCAGGTTTGCGCGAGGAAGATGGCGGTCACGGCAAGCGGCGGACCGTTGCCGCCCGACCTCTCTCGCCCGAGCCAGCCCTGGTGCCGCGGCGGGATCAACGGGTCGAGCGGCGCAAGGGGATCGCCATCGCGACCCGACCGCAGCCCCACCCCTGCGCGGGTCAACTCGGCCGAGGCCAGCGTCCGCAAGGCGGCCAGATCGTGGATCGTGACGCAGGTGCCGTCCCGGCCCCGGCTGGTGTCGATCGTTCCGCTTTCGCGCAGGCAGCCGAGCGCCCGGCAGATGGTTTCGGTGGTCAGCCCGAGGTAATCGGCAATGTCGGCGCGCCCCATGGGCAGCGCCACCTGATCCTGGCCAGGGCGCGAGGCACGGGCGGTCATTTCCAGCAGGAAGCTCGCGATCCGTTCCATCGCTGTCGTGCGGCCGAGCAGCATCATCTGCCCACGCGCCTTGCGCAGGCCGTGCGCGGCGAAGCTGCGCAGCCCACGCGCGACGGCGGGGTCGCGATCGGCCAGGGCTTCCAACGCGGCCCGCCGGTATCGGCACACCGTGGTCGGGATCACCGCCTCGGCGGTCAGGTCGTGCGCGTCGAACATATCGAGGCCGAAGAGATCGTCGGGCAGCAGGAACTCCGTCACTTGGCGCCGTCCGTCGTCGATCAGCTTCACCATGCGTACGCAGCCGCCGAGAATGCGGTAGCAGAACGTGGCCGGCTCACCCTCGGCGTAGATCGGCTGATCCTTGTCCACAAGGAGCGTTCGGCCAGCAGGAGCCAGGGAGGCGAGCCGGTCCGGGTCCGTCGGGGTCGCGATGCGCAGCGGCGACGGTCGCGGTCGCTCCAGGGCTGTCTTGTTCGAGGCCGAACAGGAAAGACTCTGCATGTCGGGGATCCCTGTGATGACGCGGCGTGCGCCGGTCGCGGCATCGGCAGACCCGCCGCAAGCGGTCATTCGTCAGGTTCGACGGTTGATAGCCGTATGCCGAGCGACCGCATCAGGCTCGGAATCTACTCAGCCTCGCGCACCAGGGGCGGCGCGCGCGGAACACGGTTCGCGGTCGGGTTGGGGAATCCCCTCAGGTGCCGAAGAGCGGCTTCCGCCCCGCCGGCCTGCGCTGCGCCGGCTCCTTCGCTCCGCTGGCCTGGCTCGGCTTTGGCTGCTGATCCGGCGGTTCCGGCTTGGCCTGCTCGGCCCGGTCGTCCGCATCCGGACGGGTCTGGCTGTCGGTCATGGGATCCTCCTTGTGTTGCCACCCACGGGATGGTCACGCGCCACCGCGCGGCGGCGCTCCGGGCACGACGAGGCTGGATGGGCTCGCGCGCACGTGAACGATCGGGGCCGGCGCGCGATGGCTTGCCGTGAGGGCTTCCGCGCCCAGCATGCAGGCCATGAAGATCAGCAGCAGGATCGCGGGCAGGCCGAGCCGAAGCTCGGTCGCCACGCCGGCCCGGGGTACGCCGCGGGGCGAAGACGTGCCGCCACCGGCCCGGCGCGGCAGAAGCGCGATCAGCCGGGCGGCGGTCGCGCCGCCGCCGGCATCGGTCCACGCGCCGTCGGGCGCTGCCCCCAGCAGGGCCGCCAAGGTCCGGGTCGCGGTTGCCTCGGGCATTTCGGTCAGCCGGGCGGCTTCCTGCCAGGGATCGACGTCCCGACGCGCGAGAGCGGACAGGACACTGAGCGGCAGGCCGTTCCGATCCGCGCCGACCGCCGCGAAAAGGAACGGCTCGAACTCGGGTCCAAGGGAACAGGCCGCAGCGGAATTCGTCATTCGGACCACAGAATTCCACCGCCTCCATCGAAGGGGCGGCGCCGACGGGACGGCGGGGCAGCCGGGCTGCCTCCGCCTGAACCAGACGATATTGTTCCTGCGGGGCGCGGGGCCAGGATCGGAAACTACCCAACGCGCTCCTCGCGGCCGGGCCACGCGATCCGGCGGCGGCCCTGTGCCCCAAGCGCGGTCCCGGGGGCGCCAACCTCATTTCCTCCCCCCGGCTTGTGCGCCCCCACCCGAACCATGATATGGTCCCTTCGGGAGGTCGGCCGCGGACGGGCGCCTTGCCAACCCGGTCAGGTCCGGAAGGAAGCAGCCGCAGCGAGTTTACGCCCGGGTTGCCGGTCCGGCCTCCCACCCGCACTCACCTCCCCCTCAGGTGGCCGCCGCGGCGGCTGAGTCAGCCCCGCATGTCCGGCCTGTTCCAGGAAGACCCCGCCCCGCAGGACACCCCGGCGCCAGAGCCGCCGGTACCGGAGCCGCCCGCCGGCCCCGGCCTGTTCGGCGATATGCCCGCGCCGGCGTTCGGCGACGATCCCGCGCCCACCGCCGCCCCCACGGCCGCCTCGGGCACCCCCTACCGCGTGCTCGCCCGCAAATACCGCCCGACCCGCTTCGACGACCTGATCGGGCAGGAGGCGATGGTCCGCACCCTGCGCAACGCCTTCGCCGCCGGGCGGGTCGCGCATGCCTTCATGCTCACCGGCGTGCGCGGCGTGGGAAAGACCACCACCGCGCGCATCATCGCCCGCGCGCTGAACTGCACCGGGCCGGACGGCACCGGCGGCGCGACCGCCGATCCCTGCGGCGTCTGCCCCAATTGCCGCGCCATCCTGGCCGACCGCCATCCGGACGTGATGGAGATGGACGCCGCCTCCCGCACCGGCGTGGACGACGTGCGCGAGATCATCGAGGCGACGCGCTTCCGCCCGCTCCAGGCGCGCACCAAGGTCTTCGTCATCGACGAAGTCCACATGCTCTCGCGCAACGCCTTCAACGCGCTGCTGAAGACGCTGGAGGAGCCGCCCGAGCACGTGCATTTCGTGTTCGCCACCACCGAGATCCGCAAGGTGCCGATCACGGTGCTGTCGCGCTGCCAGCGCTTCGACCTGCGCCGGGTCCGGGTGGCCGAGCTCACCGAGCATTTCGCCCGGATCGCCGCCGCCGAAGGGGTCGCGGTGGAGCAAGGCGCGCTCGACCTGATCGCCCGCGCCGCCGACGGGTCGGTGCGCGACGGGCTGTCGCTGCTGGACCAGGCGATCGCCCAATCGGGCATCGAGGCGGGGGGCGAGGCGGGGGCCGTACCCGTCACGGGCGCGCAAGTCGCCGACATGCTGGGCCTCGCCGACCGCGCCGCGGTGTTCGACCTGCTGGAGGCCGTCATGTCGGGCCAGCCGGCGGCTGCGCTCGCGGTCACCGAGCGGGCGCACGAACACGGCGCCGATCTGGGCGCGGTGCTCGCCGACCTGCTCGACCTGGTGCACACCGTCACGCGGCTGAAATCCGTCCCCGACCTGCGCCGCTCCGCCGAACTGCCGGAGGCCGAGCGCACCCGCGGCGCCGCCCTGGCCGACCAGCTGTCCGTCCCCGTCCTGGCGCGGGCCTGGCAGATGCTGCTGAAAGGCGTGGGCGAGGTGGAAACCGCGCCCGATCGCCGGGCCGCCGCCGAGATGGTGCTGATCCGCCTGTGCTACGTGGCCGAGTTGCCGACGCCGGGCGATCTGGTCCACCGCCTGACGGGGGCCGGCCCAATGGGTGGCCCAACGGCTGGTACGGCGGGCGGCGCGAGCGGCGGCGGAGCGTCCGGCGGCAACCGCGGCGCCGCCGACCCGGGCGGATCGCAGGTGCGGGCCGTCGGCGTCGCGATGGCCGGCGGCAGCGGGACGGCAGGGGCCCTGGC
>JAJZVS010000143.1 GCA_021845555.1 Pseudomonadota bacterium | reverse complement strand
GGACCTGCTGTTCGGCTTCGCCGGCGAGGTGAATTTCGGACCCACCTTTCTGATCGGCCTCGGTGCCTACGGTGCCGGTCTGCTCAACAATGCCGGCTGGCCGATCCCGCTTTGTCTTGCCGGCGGGGCGGTCGCCGCCGTGATCGGCGGCGCGGCGCTGGCCCTGCCGGCGCTGCGTCTGCGCGGTCCCTATTTCGGGCTGATCACCCTGGTCGCGGTGCTGCTGCTGCTCGACTTGATCGTGATTTTCGCCGGCGTCACCGGCGGCGAGATCGGCATGATGGTGCCGGACGTACTCTCGATCAGCGCCAAGGTGAACTACTGGTACGCCTTCGGGTTCATGGTGATCTGCGGGGCGATCCTGTTCGGCCTGTCGCGCTCCTCGCTCGGCCTGATCCTGCAGGCGACCGGCCAGGACCGGATCGAAGCCGCGGCGCTCGGCTTCAACGTCACCAAGCACAAGCTGGCGGCGTTCTGCATCAGCGCGCTGTTTTCCGGTCTCGCCGGCGGCATGCTCGTGTTCTACGAAGGCACGGCCTCGGTCGATACCGTGGTCGATTTGTCGATCGCTGTGCAGATCATCATCGCGGTGGTGCTGGGCGGGCGGCGCACCATCCTCGGCGGCGTGTTCGGTTCCATCTTCCTGCTCCTGTTCGACGAGCTGCTGCGCCCGATCGGGCAGCTCAACACCTTCGTGGTGTCGGGGATCGCGCTGCTGGTGGTGCTGTTCCTGCCGGATGGCGTGCTCGGCTACGTGCTGCGGCCGAGGGCCTCGCGATGAGCCGGAGCAGCGAACCGTTGCTGAAGGTCGCGGGCCTGACCAAGCGGTTCGGCGGCCTGGTTGCCGTGAAGGATATCGGATTCCAAATCCGCCCCGGCGAGATCCTCGGCCTGATCGGGCCGAACGGCTCGGGCAAATCGACCGTGATGAAGCTGGTGATGGGGATCGAGAAGCCGAACGCCGGCACCATCGCGCTGGAAGGCACCGACATCGCCGGCTGGCCCACGCATCGGATCGCCCGCCGTGGTGTCGGCATCGTGTTCCAGCACTCCCGCCCGCTGCACCGCCAGACGGTGCTGGAGAACATCAAGCTCGCCCTGCTCCCGGACTCGCTGTTCAAGCTCGCCGCCGAGCCGCATGTGGAAGGGCGTGCGCGTGCCATCGCCGAGCGGGTCGGACTGGGCGACGTGATGGACCGCCGCCCCCCCACCCTGCCGTTCGCCGACCTGCGCCGGCTGGAGATGGCCAAGGCGCTGGCGCGCGATCCGAAGGTGGTGCTGGTCGATGAGCCGTTCGCCGGTCTGACCTCGGCCGAGGTGTCCGCCTTCTCCGCGCTGATCGACCAGTTCCGCCAGGACGGGCGGGCGGTCCTGCTGGTCGATCATAACGTGAAGGGCGTCGCCCGGCTGGTGGACCGCGTGCTGGCGATGTACCTCGGCGAGCATATCGCCGAAGGCAGCGCCCAGGAGGTGATGTCGAACGAGACGGTCCGCCGCGTCTATATCGGCGGCGCGATCGAGACCCACCCGCGCAAGGAGCTGGATGTCAAGGGCGGCGAATCGCTGCTGGACGTGCGCGATCTGGAAGTGTTCTACGGCAAGGCGCAGGCGTTGCAGAAGGTCTCGCTCCATGTGCGCGCCGGCGAGTTCGTCTCGGTGGTCGGGCTGAACGGGGCCGGCAAGACGACGCTGTTCAACGCCATTTCCGGCCTGGTGCCGTACAGCGGGACGATTGCCTGGGCGGGGGCGAGCCTGCGCGGGCGCAGCCCGGCGGCGATCGCGCGCGGCGGCGTGGTGCAGTGCCCGGAAACCCGCGAGCTGTTCGGCGACATGAGCGTGCGGGAGAACCTCGACCTCGGCGGCCAGCACCTGCCCGCCGCCGAGCGCGACCGCCAGCTGGCCTGGCTGCTCGACCTGTTCCCGATCCTGCGCGAGCGCGAGCGCCAGGCCGCGCGCACGCTGTCGGGCGGCGAGCAGCAGATGCTAGCGATCGCGCGCGCGCTGATGATGAAGCCCCGGCTGCTGATCCTGGACGAGCCGACGCTGGGCCTCGCGCCGGTGATCCTGGAGCAGCTCTCGAAGGCGCTCGCGCGGCTGCGCGAGACGACCCCGATCACCGTGCTGCTGGGCGAGCAGAACGTGACCTTCGCCCTGCCGCATGCGGACCGCGTCTATGTGCTGGAACACGCCAGGGTGGTGTGGGAGGGGGATCCGGGGCGCTTCGCCGCCGAGATGGGCACGGGGTATCTGTAGCCGGTTGCGTTCGTGCTGGCCTCGCGCGCGACGGTTCCCTATCGTGGGCGGCGCGCAGCAGGGCAGAGAGTTCGGCCATGGCCATCCTGACCGTCGGCACCGCAGCCGGAGACTTCGCGAGCCTCGCGGCGGCACTGGCCGCTTCGCAGGGGGGTGATACGATCAACCTTCCGGCCGGGGTCTATACCGACCAGACCGCGACCGTCTCGGACGGCGTCACCATCCAAGGGGTTGGCGGGACCGCCTATCTCGTGGCGGTCACCCCGGTTCCCAACGACACGAGCATCCTCGCGGTCAACACGACCGGCAACGTGACGATCCGGAACCTGGCGTTTTCCGGCGCGTTCACCAGCAACGCCAACGGCGCCAACGCCGCCGGGATCCGCTATTTCAACGGCAACCTGACCCTGGCCGGCGATGCGTTCTCGGGCAACCAGGACGGCATCCTCGCCACCCCGCTCAACGGCGGGACGGGCAGCATCGTCATCCAGAACAGCACCTTCACCAACAACGGGGTCAGCGACCCGACCCTGACGAGCGGCTACGGCTACACCCACAATATCTATGTCGGCGACGTTTCCAGCCTGAGCATCACGGGGAGCACGGTGACGGCGGCCAACGTCGGCCACGAGATCAAGAGCCGCGCGCTCACCACGACGATCACCAACAATATCGTCGCCGACGGTCCGACCGGCACCGCGAGCTACAGCATCGATACGCCGAACGGCGGCGCGGTGACCATCCAGGGAAACACGATCCAGCAGGGGCCGCTCTCGCAGAACGAGGCGATCATCAGCAACGGGGAGGAGGGAAGCCTTCATCCCGGCAGCCTGGGCGTAAGCGGAAACACGATCGTAAATAACGATCCCAATCCGGGCAGCATCGCCGTGGTCAACCTCGGCGTCACGCCGGCAAGCGTCACCGGGAACCTGATCGCCGGCCTGCCCGCGAGCCAGATCGACCACAACGCGGCGGATACGGTCAGCGGCAATGTGCTGACCAGCACGGCGCCCGTGATCGGCATGCAGACGCTCGTGGACGGCGCGCCGGTCGCCGTCGGCACGGCGACGGCCGATACGCTGAGCACCACCGCGGCCGGCGCCGGCTACAGCGCGCTGACCGGCATCGGCACCCCCGGCCTCAGCCTTTCCATCAGCGCCACCGGCAGCGGCGGGCATACCGCGAGCTTCGTGCTGAGCCAGCCCGGCTTCACCGGCAACACTGCGGTGGCGTCGTTCTTCGATACCAACACCGGCCTCGCCGGGGCCACCATCACCTGGTCGGTTTACGCGAATGCCGACAACGCGCTGTACGGGACTGCGACGCTGCTCGGCAGCCAGAGCTTCACCGATTTCGGCGGTCCGTTGATCAGCGCCTCCAGCGGGTTCGCTCTGCCGTTCACCCCAAGCGGGGCCTATTCGTTGACCGAGCGCGTCACCATCGTGCCCGGCTCCCTGCCGGTGCCCGAACCGATGGCCTTCGTGCTGCTCGCCGCTGGAATCGCCGCCACCGGGCTTGCACGGCGGCGGCGGGCGCGCCGCCGGCGGGCCGGATAGGGGCAAGCCGCCCTTACGCCCGCCCCTCCGCCACCGCGTGGCAGGCCACCAGCACGTCGCCTGCCGCCACCTGCTCCGGCTTTTCTTCCCGGCAGCGCGCGTTGGCCAGCTTGCAGCGCGGATGAAACGCGCAGCCCGAAGGCGGGTCGATCGGGCTCGGCACCTCGCCCCCCACCGGGGTGCGCGCGCGGCCCACCATCGCCAGATCGGGGATCGCCTCCAGCAGCAGGCGCGTATAGGGATGGCGCGGGGTGCGGAACACGGTTTCCGCCGGGCCGATCTCGACGATCCGCCCGAGATACATCACCCCCAGCCGGTCCGACATGTGCCGCACCACCGCCAGGTTGTGGCTGATGAACAGGAAGGTCAGCCCCAGCCGTTCCTGCAAGTCGCGCATCAGGTTGAGGATCTGCGCCTGCACCGAGACATCCAGCGCGCTGGTCGGCTCGTCGCAGACCAGGAACTCGGGCTCGCTCGCCAGCGCGCGGGCGATCGAGATGCGCTGGCGCTGCCCGCCGGAGAATTCGTGCGGATAGCGATCGCCGTCCGACGGCGCGAGTCCCACCTGGGCGAGCAGCGCGGCGACCCGAGCCGTGCGCTCCGCCGTGCCGTGGACCAGGCCGAAGGCGCGCAGCGGCTCGGCCACGATGTCGCGCACGCGCCAGCGCGGATTGAGCGAGGCGAACGGATCCTGGAAGATCATGTTCATCCGCCGCCGCAACGCGGCCTGCGCGCGCGCCACCGACAGGGACTGGCCTTCGAAACGGATTTCCCCGCCGCTCGGCGCGAGCAGCCCGACCGACAGCCGGGCGATGGTGGATTTGCCGCAGCCAGATTCGCCGACCAGCGACAAGGTGCTCGCGCGCGGGATGGCGAAGGAGACGGTATCGACCGCGCGCAAGCCGAGGCGCCCCTCGCGCGCCAGCACCCGTTGCAGCCAGGGACGGGACACGTCGAACACGCGGGAGACGCCGATCGCCTCCAGCATCGGCGCGGTGGCGGCGGTCGTGGGTAGCGGTGCTTCAGGCATCGGCGGCTCGCATCGCTTGGGCGGGCTGGGCGGCGGTCCGCCAGCAGGCGGCCACGGTGGGGCCGGCGGGCATCATCTCCGGCCGCTCGGTCCGGCAGCGATCGAAGGCGAGCGGGCAGCGCGGATGGAAGGCGCAGCCGCGCGGGATCGCATCCAGCCGCGGCATCGCCCCGTCGATCTGCGCCAGCCGCGCGACGCGGTGTTCCAGCGACGGGATGCTGCCCATCAGCCCCTTCGTGTAGGGATGCGCCGGCTGGCGCACCACTTCCGCCACCGGCCCGAGTTCGGCGATCCGTCCCGCATACATCACCGCGACCCGGTCGGCGGTTTCGGCGATCACCCCCATGTCGTGGGTGATCAGCATCACCGCCGTGCCGTGCTCGCGGGTCAGCCGCTTCAGCAGCGTGATGATCTGCGCCTGCACCGAGACATCGAGCGCGGTCGTCGGTTCGTCGGCGATCACCACCTGCGGCTCGGCGCAGAGCGCGAGCGCGATCACCACCCGCTGGCGCTGCCCGCCGGAGAACTCATGCGGGTAGGCATCGATCCGGCGGGAAGCGGCGGGGATGCCCACCTCGTCCAGCCAATGCACGGCGCGCTCGCGCGCCTCGGCGGCCGAGAGGCTGAGATGGGTGCGGATGGTTTCGGTCAGTTGCCGGCCGATCGGTAGCAGCGGATTGAGCGTGGTGAGCGGGTCCTGGAAGATCGCGCCGATGCGCCGCCCGCGCAGCCGGCGCATCGCCTCCTCGGGCAGGGTGTCGATCCGCGTACCGTCGAGCAGGATCTGCCCGCCGGCGATGCGTCCGGGCGGCGCCAGCAGGCCGATGATCGCGGTGCCGGTCAGCGATTTGCCCGCGCCGCTCTCGCCCACCACGCCGAGCACTTCGCCTGGTTCCAGCGCCAGGCTCACGCCGTCGAGCGCGCGCAGCGTGCCGCGCCGGGTCGGGAACTCCACCGTCAGGTCGCGCACGTCCAGTAATGGCATCAGCGGCGCCCCCCGGTCATCGCAGCCTCGGGTTCAGCGCGTCGCGCAGCCAGTCGCCCAACAGGTTGATCGACAGCACCAGCAGCACCAGCGCAACGCCGGGGAACACCGTCACCCACCACTGGCCGCTGAACAGGAAATCGTCGCCGATGCGGATCAGCGTGCCGAGCGAGGGTTCGGTGGGCGGCAGGCCGACGCCGAGGAACGACAGCGTCGCCTCGTCCAGGATCGCCAGACCGAGGGTGAGCGTGCCGATCACCAGCACCGGCCCCAGCACGTTGGGCAGGATATGGCCGAACAGGATTCGCAACCGTCCGATGCCGATCACCCGAGCCGCCGCCACATAGTCCTTGCCGCGCTCGACCAGGGTGGAGCCGCGCACGGTGCGGGCGAATTGCGGCCAGCGGCTGATGCCGATGGCGAACACGATCACGTAGAACTGCACCGCCTCGTGGCGTTCGCGCGGCACGATCGCGCCGACCACGCCATCGACCAGCAGCGCCATCAGGATGGCGGGGAAGGTGAGCTGCACGTCCGCCGCGCGCATCAGCACCGCGTCCACCGGCCCGCCGGCGTAGCCGGCGACCAGCCCCACCGCGACGCCCAGCACCACCGCGAACAGCACCGAGGCCGCGCCCACCGCCAGGCTGACGCGCCCGCCATACATGATGGCCGAGAGCATGTCGCGCCCCTGCTCGTCCGTCCCCAGGGGATAGGACCAGGAGTGGAGCGGCACCTTGAAACTGTCGAGCAGGCTGAGACTGGCCACGTTGAACGGATCGTGCGGCGCGATCCAGGGGGCCCCCAGCGCGCCCAGCACGCAGATCAACCCGACCGTGGCCGAGCCGATCGCAAGCGGCGAATGGCTGAAGCTGTACCACAGGTCGCTGTCGCGCCAGCCGGCCCGCCGGCCCGCGGTCGTCGTCTCCGCCACTGCGGTTCCCGGTTCCATCCGCATCACCCGTCATGCCGCTTGCGGTCGATCCGCAGCCGCGGATCGACCGCGTAGTACAGCAGATCGACCACCAGATTGATCACCACGAACACCACGCCCACCAGCAGCAGATAGGCCGACATCACCGGAATGTCGGCGACCGCCACCGACTGGATGAACAGCAATCCCATGCCCGGCCACTGGAATACCGTCTCGGTCACCAGCGAGTAGGCGATCACCCCGCCCAGTTGCAGGCCGATGATCGTGATCACTGGCACCAGCGTGTTGCGCAGCGCGTGCGAGAAATGGATGCTGCGCGCGCGCAGGCCCCGCGCGCGGGCGAATTTGATGTAGTCGGTGCGCAGCACCTCCAGCATCTCCGCGCGCACCAGCCGCATGATGAGCGTGAGCTCGAACAGCCCGAGCGTGATCGCCGGCAGGATCAGCGCCTTGATGCCGGACCAGGTCAGGAACCCGGTGCTCCACCAGCCGAGCTGCGTCACATGCCCGCGCCCGAAGCTCGGTAGCCAGCCGAGCTGTACCGAGAACACCAGGATCAGCAGCACCCCGATCAGGAAGGTGGGCAGCGACACGCCGATCAGGCTGATCAGCATGAACGCGCGCGAGACCCAGGATTTGCGCCAGATGCCGGCATAGACGCCCATCGGCACGCCGAGCACGACGGCAAAGACGGTAGCGGTGAACGAGAGTTCCAGCGTCGCCGGCAGGCGTTGCGCGAACAGGCTGGAAACCGGCTCGGCCAGCCGGTAGCTGAAGCCGAAATTGCCGTGCAGCGCGGCCCAGATGTAATGCGCGAACTGCTCATAGAACGGGCGATCGAGGCCGAGCTTGTGCACGAGCGCGATCCGTCGCGCCTCCGTGTAGTCCTGCCCCAGCATGGCCGCGACCGGGTCGCCCACGTAGGTGAACATCGCGAAGGCCACCAGACCGACCACCAGCAACACCGGGATCGCTTGCAGCAGGCGGTAGAAGATGAAGACGATCATGCGGCGGGTGGCCCAGATGAGGAAGGCGGATCTTCGCGGGTCAGCACCGGCAACGGCTCGCCGGCCCATTCGTTCAGCAGCGTATAGCCGACCCCGAGGACAACGGGACCCAGGAACACGCCCAGCAATCCAAAAGCAAGAACCCCGCCAAGCACGCCGAGCACGGTCAGCAGGAAGGGCAGGGCGGCGCCGCGGGCAATGAACCACGGGCGGATCACGCTGTCAGCGCCGGAGACCGCGATCAGCCCATAGGCGGCGAGGAAAATGCCCCGCCCCAGCGCGCCGGTGGCGAGCAGCCAGAGCGCGGCCGGAATCCAGACGATCGGCGCGCCGATCGGCAGCACCGAAAGGAACCCCGCCACCACGCCGAGCAGCATCGGCCGCGGCACCCCGGCCAGCGCCAGCCCGATCGCGACCAGGATGCCCTGGAGCAGCGCCGTGCCGAGCAATCCATAGACCACCCCGCGCACGGTATGGCCGGTCAGGCGCAGCGCCTGCTCCCCCTGCGGTCCGGCGATGCGGGCGAGCAGGGCGCGCAGCCGTTCGGCGATCGGCGCGCCGTGCAGGTAGAAGAAGAAGGCGATGAACAGCGCGAAGCCGAACATCAGCACGCCGCCGGCGATGCCGAGCAGGAGCCGCAGCAGCGCCTCCAGCGCGAGGCCGAAATAGGGCTGCAACGGCGCCAGCGCGGTGGTGAAATCGGCCGCCGAGCGGTTCCAGATATCGGCCAGCCCCCCGCCCACCAGCGGCATGGCTTGCAGCCAGGGCGGCGCGGGGGGCAGGCCGGAGGCCAGCGCGTGCTCGGCGGCGAGCCGCAGATGGGCGACGTCGGCCGCACTCTCGGGGGCCGCGAGCGCCAGCGGCAGCAGCACCGCCACCGCGGTCAGCAGCACCATCGCCAACGCGGCCGGCGCGCGGCCCAGCCGAGCGTGCGCGACCAGCCACTCGAACACCGGCCAGGTGGTGAACACCAGGATGGCCGCCCAGAGCAGCGCCGAGAGGAACGGCCACAGCACGAGCAGCGCGCCCGCGCCGATGCCGCCCACGATCAGCCACAGCAGGATCCGTTCGGCGATGGTCGCTTCCCCTTCGCAGGCCCCTTGGGCGGCGTTGTCGGGACGCTGCGTGCCGGCTGGGCGCCCGCCGGTCAAGCCACCGCCGCGCCGGAACCCCCCGCGGTTGCGCCACCCGCGGTTGCGCCCCCTCCGGCGGTTGCGCCCCCCCCCCGGCGGTTGCGCCCCATGGAGACCCCGCCCACACTGGCCGCACGCCAGCCGGAGTGCCGCCCCATGAGCCAGACCGATTTGCGCAACGCCGGGATCGATGCCGCCTTGGCCGAGG
>JAJZVS010000142.1 GCA_021845555.1 Pseudomonadota bacterium | reverse complement strand
GATACACTCTGTCGGCATCGGGGACCTCCTCTGCTTCGCCGCAAGACTTTGTCGCAGAAGAACTTTCGCCGATTCAGAGCCCCGATGCACCTGCTTTCTGTGAGAAATGCGGGTTAGCCCGGAAGTATCGCCACCGCGCGCGTCCAGCCGGCCGAGGCGCGGTGGACCTTCACCGGGAAGCAGACGACATCGAAGCCATCCTCCGGCAGCGCTTCGAGGTTGTGCAGCTTCTCCAGGTGCGAATAGCCGATCTCGCGGCCGGCCCGATGGCCCTCCCAGATCAATCCCGCGTTGCCTGTCTCCGCCACGCGCCGGCGAGTGATGCTGAAGGGCGCGTCCCAGCTCCACGCGTCCGTGCCTACCAGGCGGGTGCCACGCTCCAGCAGCCACATGGTTGCGGCCTTGCCCATGCCGCAGCCACGATCGACGTAATCGGCTTCGCCGTAGCGCGCGCCAGCGGCGGTATTGACCAGCACGATCTCGAGCGGCCGCAGGCTGTGGCCTATGCGCGCGAGCTCCGCCTCCACGTCTCCCGGTGTCGCCACGTAACCGTCCGGCAGATGGCGGAAATCCAGCTTGACAGCGGGTTGGAAGCACCATTCGAGCGGCACCTCGTCGATCCGCCAGGACGGCTCTCCGCCTGGCTTGAGCGCATGGTTCATCGACGAAAAGAAGTGGTATGGCGCATCCAGGTGGGTGCCGTTGTGGGTGCTGACCTGAACCCTCTCGACCGCCGCGTACTCGCCGTCCGGCAGCTGATCGACCCGCACACCCATATAGTCGGCCATCTGAGCCGCGGTCTGGTGATGGTCGAGATATTCGATCCGGGGCAGCATGTGGGCAGGATCGCTGGCGATCCCGGCCTTAAGCGGGACCGAAATATCGATCAGACGGCGCGGCATGGCGGTTCCTCCCCAGCGTTTGCGAGAGTCTTTCCCGGTTTCGGCGCCGCGCGCAACGGGCTGCCCGAGCCGTTCGGGGATCGCGGACCGCCATCGCCAGGGCGGATCCCACGCATGGCTGCGATTGATCCAGGTCAAGGACCATCTCATCACAAGCGCCTACCGTGCTCTCGGCCTTCGGGGAGAGGCGCTCATGGACGATCGGGCGATAGAGCACGCGGTGCGCGAGGAACTCGAATGGGCACCGCATGTCGATGCCAGGAATGTCAGCGTCGATGTGCAGGAAGGCATCGTCAGACTGGGAGGCTTCGTCGCGAGCCTTGCCGAGAAGAAGGCTGCCGAGCGGGTGACTTGGCATGTGCGCGGCGTGTTGGGACTGGCGCAAGACATCGAGGTTCGCCTGATGTCGGGCCAGCGCCACGACGACGTGGAGATCGCCCGGCGGGCGATAGCGGTGCTGCAATGGGATACGCTGATCCCCGATGAACGCATCCGGGTGCGGGTCGAAGCGGGCGTGGTCACCCTGAGCGGCGTGCTGGACTGGCACTACCAGAGGCAGGAAGCCGAAACGCGGGTCCAGCAGCTCGCGGGGGTGGTGGCGGTGGACAACCAGCTGCTGGTCCATCCCGCCGTCGCGGCGCAGGACATCGTGGTGAAGGTTCAGCGAGCCTTCGCCCGCCATGCTGACCTTGATGCGGGGCGCATCGCCGTCTCGGTAGAGGACGTCCTCGGTAGCGCACCGGGGGATGCGGGGGGCGGCGCCCGGATCACGCTTTCCGGCAGCGTGCGCACTCTGGCGGCGCGCCGCATCGCAGAAAACGCAGCATGGTCGGCGGCCGGCGTAGCGGCGGTCGAGAATCAGCTGCAGGTTCGTCCCTGACGTGGCAGGACAGATCGCGACGCTCACCCTGAACCCGGCGGTGGACCTGGCGTCCACCGCGCCGGACGTGCAACCGACCCACAAGATTCGCACCTTCGACGAGCACGTCGATCCTGGCGGCGGCGGCATCAACGTCGCCCGCGTGGTCCATGCCTTGGGGGGGCAGACACGGGCGGTCATCGCCGCCGGCGGCGCAACCGGCCGCTTTCTCACCGAGCTGCTGGACGAGGCCGGCGTCCCTTACCGGCCGGTTCCAGTCGCCGGACGCACCCGGGTCTCCTTCACCGTGCGCGAAGCATCGAGCGGACAAGAATACCGCTTCGTGCCGGAAGGCCCCGAACTGACCGAGGCGGAATGGCGAGCGGCCCTTGCCGCCTTGGCCGAAGAGCCGGCCGAGTTCGTCGTCGCCAGCGGCAGCCTGCCGCGCGGCGTTCCCGCCTGGGCCTATGCCGAAACGGCACGGATGGCCGTTGCCCAAGGCCGTCGCTTCGTCCTCGACACGTCCGGCGCGGCGCTGCGCGCCTCCCTCGGCCACGGCATCGACGTGATGAAGCCGAGCCTGCGCGAACTCGAGGCGCTGGTCGGCCGAGCGTTGCCCGATCTGCCGACACAGCAGGCCGAGGCGCTCGGTCTGGTCCGCGCCGGCGCCGCGCGGATGGTGGTGGTGACGCTGGGCTCGGGCGGCGCGATCCTGGCCACCGCGGCCGAGGTTCTTCATCGTCCGTCACTGCCCGGCCCGGTGCACAGCGCGGTCGGCGCTGGGGATGCGTTCCTCGCCAGCCTGGTGCTGGCTCTGGCGCGCGGCGCGACGCCAATCGAGGCGTTGGACTGGGGCCTTGCTGGCGGCGCCGCCGCGATCGCTGGCGTCGGGACCGCGCGGGTTCGCCGCGATGATGTCGAGGCAGGCTACCGTCGCCTGACGGAGGCAAGACCATGCTGAAGCGCACGGACATGACCCCGGCGCTCGATCTGACCGCGAAACCGGGGGCGGGTCCGATCCGCACCCGCAAGCCGGTCTATCAGGATCTCTTGCCACCCTGCAACAACGCCTGCCCTGCGGGGGAGGACGTCCAAGCCTGGCTCGCGCTGGCGCAGGCCGGCCGCTATCGGGCGGCGTGGGAGACTCTGGTAGCCGACAACCCGTTGCCCGCGACGCACGGCCGGGTCTGCTATCATCCCTGCGAGAACGCCTGCAACCGCGGCGAGCTCGACGCGGCGGTGAGCATTCACGCGGTGGAGCGCTTTCTCGGCGATCGCGCGATTGCCGAAGGCTGGCCCCTCCCGCTCTGCGCCCCCGCCTCCGGCAAGCGCGTGCTGGTGGTGGGCGCCGGCCCATGCGGCCTGTCGGCGGCCTATCACCTCGCCCGGCTCGGGCATACCGTGGAAATCCACGAGGCGGGACCGGTTGCCGGCGGGATGCTGCATTTCGGCATTCCCGCCTATCGCCTGCCACGCGCCCAATTGGCCGCCGAGGTGGCGCACATCGAGGGCCTCGGGGTCCGTATCCTGCTCGACCGCAAGGTGGCGGATCTGGTCGCGGCGCGCGAGGCCGGCGGGTTCGATGCAGTGCTGGTCGCCATTGGCGCGCAGATCTCCCATCACGTCGCGATTCCGGCACGCGACGCCGCGCGCGTCCTGGACGCGGTGAGCCTGCTGCGGGACGTCAGCGCCGGGGAACGGCCGCTGCTCGGCCGGCGCGTCGTGGTGTATGGTGGCGGCAACACGGCGATGGACGCGGCGCGTACCGCCCGCCGGCTGGGTGCGGAAGAGGCCCTGATCGTCTACCGGCGCGACCGAGCGCATATGCCGGCGCACGAATTCGAGGCCGACGAGGCAATGGCGGAAGGCGTCAAGATCAGATGGCTGACGACCATCAAGGAGATTGCCGCCGCTGCGCTGACCGTCGAGCGCATGCGCATCGACGCCGACGGCCGCCCGCAGCCGACCGGCGAGATCGAGACGCTGAGCGCGGATGCGGTCGTGCTGGCACTCGGGCAGGACAGCGACAGCGACTTCCTCCGCCGTGTTCCCGGCCTTTCGGTCCACTCCGACGGCACGGTCATTGTCGGCGCCGATATGATGACCGGAGTTCCGGGAATCTTCGCCGGCGGCGACATGGTGCCCAGTCCGCGCAGCGTGACGGTCGCGGTGGGCCACGGAAAAAAGGCGGCGCAGCACATCGATGCCTGGCTGCACGGCGCCAGCTTGGCCGGAACCGAGCACGCTCCGGTCGTGACGTTCCCCATGCTGCATCTGCCGGTGTTCAGCGACGCCGATCCCGCCGCGCAACGGGAACTCCCGGTTACCGCACGCGACGATTTTTCCGAGATTATGGCCGGCCTCAGCGAAGCCGAGGCACGGCGGGAGGCGCAACGCTGCCTGTCCTGTGGGGTCTGCTTCGAGTGCGACAATTGCTACGCGGCCTGCCCGGAGGATGCGATCGTCAAGCTCGGCCCGGGGAACCGCTACCGCTATGACTATGCCCGATGCACCGGCTGCGCAGCCTGCTTCGAACAGTGTCCGTGCCACGCGATCCAGATGACGCCGGAAACGGTGGAGGTCTGAAATGGCGAACCGCGCCACGATGGACGGCAACACCGCGGTCGCCCATGTCGCCTATCGGGTGAACGAAGTCTGCGCGATCTTCCCGATCACCCCGTCCTCCACCATGGCCGAGCTCGCCGACGAATGGGCCGCGGCGGGGCTGCGCAACATCTGGGGCGGGGTGCCGGTGGTGCAGGAAATGCAGAGCGAGGGCGGCGCGGCCGGCGCGGTGCACGGGGCGCTTCAATCGGGGGCGTTGACCACGACGTTCACCGCCTCGCAAGGGCTGCTGCTGATGCTGCCCAACATGTTCAAGATCGCGGGCGAGCTGACGCCGACGGTGTTCCATGTCGCGGCTCGGTCGGTTGCCACCCAGGCGCTGTCGATCTTCGGCGATCATTCGGATGTGATGGCCGTGCGATCGGCCGGCTTTGCGCAGCTCTGCTCGGGCTCCGTCCAGGAAGCGCACGACTTGGCGCTGGTCGCGCAGGCGGCAACGCTCGCCTCCCGCATGCCGATCCTGCATTTCTTCGACGGGTTCCGCACCTCGCACGAGGTGAACACACTCGAGCTCCTGAGTGACACGCAAATCCGCGCCATGATCGACGACGATCTGGTGCGCGCGCACCGCGCCCGCGCGCTCGATCCCGAGCACCCGGTAGTGCGCGGCACGGCGCATAATCCCGATACCTTCTTCCAGGCGCGCGAGACCGTGAACCCGTTCTACGCCGCCATGCCCGGCCATGTGCAGGACGCAATGGACCGGTTCGCCGTATTGACTGGCCGCGCCTACCGCCTGTTCGAATACACCGGCCCCGCCGATGCCGAGCACGTGGTAGTGGTGATGGGCAGCGGCGCGGAAACCGCCCGGGCGACCGCCGCGGCACTGAACGCGCGCGGCAGGAAGCTCGGCGTACTCCAAGTCCGGCTGTTCCGCCCATTCGGCGCCGCCGCCTTCCTGGCAGCCTTGCCAGGGTCGGTGCGTGCCATCGCGGTGCTCGAACGGACCAAGGAGCCCGGCGCACCCGGGGAGCCACTGTATCAGGATGTGGTAACCACGCTGGCGGAGGCGGTCGCGGACGGCGCACGCGCGATCATGCCGCGGGTTATCGGCGGACGCTTCGGCTTGTCGTCGAAGGACTTCACCCCGGCGATGGCCGGGGCGGTATTCGACGAACTCGCCCGTGCCGCGCCGCGTCGCGGCTTCACCGTCGGCATCGACGACGACGTGATGCACACCAGCCTGTCGGTCCCGATGGATTTCCCGCCCGAGCCGGAGGACGAGGTGCGGGCGGTGTTCTATGGCCTCGGTTCCGACGGCACCGTGGGGGCCAACAAGAACAGCGTGAAGATCCTGGCCGAGGATGGTACGCGCTACGCCCAAGGATATTTTGTCTACGATTCCCACAAATCTGGCGCCGAGACGGTTTCCCACCTGCGCTTCGGCCCTCGACCGATCCGGGCGCCCTATCTGATCGCTCAGGCCAATTTCATCGCCTGCCACCACTGGGGATTCGTCGGGCGGCGCGACATCCTGCGACTCGCCGCACCGGGGGCCACGCTGCTGCTGAACAGCCCGTTCGGGCCGGATCTGATCTGGAACCATCTGCCGCGCGCGATGCAGACGCGGATCCGGGCGCTGGGCCTACGGCTGTTCGTGATCGATGCCTCGCGCACGGCGCAGGACGTAGGTCTGCGCGGGCGTACCAACACCATCCTGCAGACCTGCTTCTTCGCAATCGCCGGCGTGCTGCCGCGCGCCGAGGCGATCGAACGGATCAAACATGCGATCCGCAAGAGCTATGGTGCCAAGGGCGAGGAGGTCGTGCAGCGCAACTTCCAGGCGGTGGACGGCACGCTGGCGCGGCTCGCCGAAGTGCCGGTTCACAATGCCGTCACCGCTACCTGGGAACGCCCACCGCCGGTTTCGGCCAACGCGCCCGGCTTCGTGCAGCAGGTGACCGCGGCGATGCTGGACGGGCGCGGCGACGATATCCCGGTGAGCCTCATGCCGGTGGACGGGACCTTCCCGCTGGGAACCGCGGCCTTCGAGAAGCGCGACATCGCCGAGGACGTTCCGGTATGGGTGCCGGATGTCTGCATCCAGTGCGGCCAGTGCGGCTTCGTCTGCCCGCATGGCGTGATCCGCGCCAAATACTACGACGCCGGACGGTTGGCGGACGCACCCGATGGATTTCTCTCGGCACCGATCAACGCGCGCGGGTATCCCGACGTCGCCTTCACCTTGCAGCTCTATCTGGAAGATTGCACCGGCTGCGGACTGTGCGTGGAAGCGTGCCCGGCACTCAGCCCGACCGAACCGGGCCGGAAGGCGATCAACCTCCACCACAAGGGCGGCCGGGCGATTGCCGAGCGCCCAAGGATCGACTTTTTCGAACATCTGCCGCTCAACGACCGGGCACGGGTCGATTTGGCCACCGTGCGCGGCGTGCAATTCCTCGAACCGCTGTTCGCCTTCTCAGGTGCCTGCGCCGGGTGCGGCGAGACGCCTTATCTGAAACTCCTCTCGCAGTTGTTCGGCGATCGCATGATGGTCGCCAACGCTACCGGCTGCTCCTCGATCTATGGCGGCAACCTGCCCGTCACGCCGTGGGCGAAAAACGCCGAGGGCCGCGGCCCCGCCTGGTCGAATTCCCTGTTCGAAGACAACGCGGAGTTCGGCCTCGGCTTCCGGCTCGCCGTCGATCAGCACGTCGAACTGGCGCGCCGGCTCGCCACCGCGCTGGCGCCGCGGCTCGGAGCGGACGACGTCGCCGCCATGCTCGACGCCCCGCAGCGCCAAGAATCCGAGATCCGCGCGCAGCGGGCGCGGCTCGAAGCGCTGCTCCCCCGCATCGCTGCGCTCGGCGACGATCCCGCCGCCCGCGATCTGCTGTCGGTGGTCGATCACCTGGTTCGCCGCAGCATCTGGATCGTCGGCGGCGACGGCTGGGCCTACGACATCGGCTACGGCGGGCTCGACCACGTGCTGGCCAGCGCGCGGGACGTGAACGTGCTGGTGCTCGATACCGAGGTCTATTCCAATACCGGCGGTCAGGCGTCCAAGGCTACCCCGCTCGGGGCCATCGCTCGCTTCGCCGCCGCCGGCAAGCGCACCGCACGCAAGGACCTGGCGCTGCAGGCGATCGCCTATGGCAACGTCTATGTCGCGCAGGTGGCGATGGGGGCCAATCCGCAGCAAACCCTGCTCGCGTTCCGGGAGGCCGAAGCCTATCCCGGACCGTCGCTGATCTTGGCTTATTCGCACTGCATCGCCCACGGCTACGATCTGCGCCATGGGCTGCGCCAGCAGGATCTGGCCGCAGCCTCGGGCTATTGGCCGTTGTTCCGCTACAATCCGGCCATGCGGACGGTCGGAGAAAATCCGTTCCGCCTCGATTCGCCGCGGCCGGCGATCCCGTTCCGCGACTACGCCTACAACGAGATCCGCTATCGCGCATTGGCACAGGCCCGGCCGGAGGAGGCCGCGCAGTTGCTCGCCGCCGCGCAGACCGCGATCGATGAGAAATACCGCACCTACGAGGAAATGGCCGGCTGGCATGCCGGACGCTTCCACCCGCCGGTGCCGGCGGCGACGTAGGGTACACCATGGACCTTGCCACACGCTATCTGGGTCTCGCGCTCGCAAACCCGCTCATCGCTTCCTCCTCCCCGCTCACCGGCGCGCTCGACAACCTGCGCCGGTTGGAGGACGCCGGCGCCGCCGCGGTGGTGCTGCCCTCGATCTTCGAGGAGCAGATCGCCGCCGAGACGGCCGAACGGGAACGCCTTGCCCGGCTCAGCGAGGGGTTTCCCGAGGCGAGCAGCTTCTTTCCCGCCGGCAGCGTGCCGGAAGCGGGGCCGCACGAGCAGCTCGCTCTGATCGCGCGTGCCCGCGCCGCACTGTCTATCCCGGTGATCGCGAGCCTGAACGGGACGACCGAGTTCGGCTGGATCGAGTATGCGCGCCTGGTCGAACAGGCCGGCGCGCAGGCGATCGAGATAAACGTCTATTTCCCGCCGGTCGAGCCGACCCTGGACGGCACGGCGGTGGAGCGGCGGCATCTGGCGGTGCTGGAGGCGCTCAAGCGTACCGTTTCCGTTCCGGTAGCGATGAAGCTGACCCCGGCGTTCAGCGCGCCGGGCGCGGTGATCCGTGCCCTCGATGCGGCCGGAGCGGATGGCTTTGTCTTGTTCAACCGGCTCTATCAGCCGGACATCAATCTTGCCGCGTTACGCCCGTCACGCCAGGCGATCCTCAGCAGCCGGAGCGAGATCGGTCCCGGGCTGCTCTGGATCGGCGCGCTGGCCGGGCGGTTGCGCGGCTCGCTCGCCGCCGGCACCGGGGTCGAGACGGCCGAAGAGGTGATCAAATACCTGCTGGTCGGGGCGGACACCGTGATGAGCACCGCTGCGCTGCTGCGCCACGGCCCCGCCTATCTCCAAGCACTGCTGGAAGGGCTGGAGCGCTGGGGCCAAGCGCGTGGGTTCGCCTCGATCGAGAGCCTGAGGGGCTGCATGAGCCAGGCTGCGGTAGGCCGGGCGATGCGGATGGAGCGCGGCGACTATATCCAAATCCTGCAGGGGTTTACCCCAATTCTGCCGGGTGCGCAGGGTGGGGAATGACCCGCCTTGCGCACGCTATTTTTTGGCCTTAATGTTACGTATTCGGGATTATATCGCCCCATGCCCTATGTGGCCCGGCCGGACCGCCCAGGCCCCGTCCCCCGCCAGCGCCAGAACCGCCAGCGCGATCGCCCAGAACAACGGGTATTCGTAACCGCCGCCCTTAGAGTCT
>JAJZVS010000141.1 GCA_021845555.1 Pseudomonadota bacterium | reverse complement strand
GATCACCGCCTCGGCGTCCGTCACCGGAAATCGCGCCCCGTTCAACGCCAGGAACACTTCCAGCGCGACGTACCCGGTCCGCTTGTTGCCGTCGATGAACGGATGGTTGCCGACCAGACCGATCGCATATACCGCCGCGAGTTCGGCGATATCGGGATCGCCGTAGCCCGCCCGGTTCAACGGACGGGCGAGCGCGCTTTCGAGCAACCCCGCGTCGCGCAGGCCCGGCGCTCCGCCATGGGCGGCGATCTGTTCGTCGTGGATGGCAAGAACGAGGTCGCGCGAAAGCCAGACCGTCACTTCGCCAGCTCGCGCAGCACCGCGCGGCGCTCGTGCATGATCCGCCGCGCCACCTGCATCTGCGCCTCGAACTCGGCGTCCGCCACGGTCAGCCGCAGCCCGTCCCCAGTCTCGATCGCATAGAGCGTGTCGCCCTTGCCGACACCGAGCCTGGTCAGCAGCTCCTTCGGCAGCACCACGCCCACCGAATTGCCGATACTGGTCAGCTTCAACGCGGTCATCGCACGGCCCTTTCCCGTCCTCGGGGAAAGTTATAACACAAGTTAGAACGCCGCGCTACAGGATGAAGCGGCTCAGGTCGCCCTTCTGCGCCAGCGGCGCCACCCGATCCCGCACATAGGCGGCATCGACCGCAATCGTCTCCCCCGCGCGGTCGGTAGCGGTGAAGCTGATCTCCTCCAGCAGCCGCTCCAGCACCGTGTGCAGGCGACGGGCGCCGATATTCTCCACCCGGTCGTTGATGTCGGCGGCCAACTCGGCCAGCGCGTCGATCGCGTCCTCGGTGAAGGACAGCGTCACCTTCTCGGTGCCCAGCAGCGCGGCATACTGCTTCACCAGGGAATGTTCCGGCTCGGTCAGGATCCGCCGCAGGTCGGCGCGCGACAGCGCGGCGAGCTCGACGCGGATCGGCAGCCGTCCCTGCAACTCGGGCAGCAGGTCGGCGGGCTTGGCCAGGTGGAACGCGCCGGAGGCGATGAACAGCACGTAGTCGGTTTTCACCGGGCCGTATTTGGTGGCGACCGTGGTGCCCTCGATCAGCGGCAGCAGATCGCGCTGCACGCCCTCGCGTGAGACGTCGCCGCCGCGGAATCCGCCCTCGCTCGTGCGGGCGCAGATCTTGTCGATCTCGTCGATGAAGACGATGCCGTTGTTCTCGGCATGCGCCACCGCGTCCTTGGCCAGGCGGTCGTTATCGAGCAGGCGGTCCGCCTCCTCGCGCTCCAGCGCGGCACGGGCGGCGGCGACCGTCATGTGCCGGTTCTGCGGCTGACGGCCGAACATCCCCTTCATCATCTCGCCGAGGTTGATCATCTGCCCAGGCGGCATGCCGGGCATGTCGAGCTGGCCGATCGGCATCCCGCCGGCGGGTTCGGCGACCGCGATGTCGATCTCCTTGCCCTCGAACTCCCCGTTGCGCAGCATGCGGCGGAACTTCGAGCGGGTGTCGGCCGACGCGCCCTCCCCCACCAGAGCGGTGATCAGGCGTTCCTCGGCGGCGAGCTCGGCCTTGGCCTGCACGTCCTTGCGCGCCGCGTCGCGCAGCATCGTCAGGCTCGCTTCCACCAGGTCGCGCACGATGCTTTCCACGTCGCGGCCGACGTAGCCCACTTCGGTGAACTTGGTGGCTTCCACCTTCAGGAACGGCGCCTGGGCGAGCTTCGCCAGCCGGCGCGCGATCTCGGTCTTGCCGACGCCGGTGGGGCCGATCATCAGGATGTTCTTCGGCACGACCTCCTCGCGCATCGCCTCCGGCAGTTGCTGGCGCCGCCAGCGGTTGCGCAGCGCGATCGCCACCGCGCGCTTGGCGTCCCCCTGGCCGACGATGAAGCGATCGAGCTCGGAGACGATCTCGCGCGGGGAATAGGTGGGAGCGTCCATTCAGAGGGTCTCGACGATCACGTTATGATTGGTATAGACGCAGATGTCGCCGGCGATCTTCATCGCGCGGCGGGCGATTTCCTCGGCGCTGATTCCGTCCATCGCCAGCAGCGCGCGGGCCGCGGCCAGCGCGTAGTTGCCGCCGGAACCTATGGCGATCACGCCGTCTTCGGGTTCCAGCACGTCGCCGTTGCCGGTCAGGGTGAAGCTGCGGTCCTTGTCGGCCACCGCCATCATCGCCTCCAGCCGGCGCAGGTAGCGATCGGTGCGCCAGTCCTTCGCCAGTTCAACGCAGGCGCGCTCCAACTGGCCGGGGAAGCGTTCGAGCTTCGCCTCCAGCCGCTCCAGCAACGTGAACGCGTCGGCGGTGGCGCCGGCGAAACCGGCCAGGATGGACCCGCCGGGGCCGATACGGCGCACCTTGCGGGCGTTTCCCTTGATGACGGTCTGGCCGAGCGTCACCTGGCCGTCCCCGGCCATGGCAACGCCGCCGCCGGCGCGCACGCACAGGATGGTGGTGCCGTGCCAGCCGACCGGATCGGGAAGCGTGTAGGGTTGATGTTCCATGCCGCGGCTAGATGGCGTGCCGCACGGCCCTCGGCAAGCCGGGCCTCGCGTCGGGGGGCGGTCCCGTAGTAAGGCCAAGGGGGCTTTGCCCCCCTGGACCCTCCACCAGGGGACTGGTCCCCTGGACCCCTCGGACGGCTTCGCCCCGAAGGGGGCGCAACCCGGACCCGCCCAGGTCCGTGTCGCGCCCCCTTCGGGGCGAAGCCAACAGATGGGTTCCAAGGGGTCACCCCTTGGTGGGGGTCCAGGGGGCAAAGCCCCTTGGCCTTATTGATGGAGCCCCCCATGAACCTACGCGTCGCGGTGCAGATGGATCCGATCGAGGGGATCAACATCGATGGGGACTCGACGTTCGCGTTGATGCTGGAGGCCGAGGCGCGGGGCCATGCGCTGTGGCATTACGAGGTGCGCCACATGGCGCTGCGCGAGGGCATCGGGCGGGAGGGGCGGCTGCTGGCCCAGGCGCGGCCGGTCTCGGTGCAGCGGGTGGCGGGGGCGCATTACCGGTTCGGCGCGCCGTTGCGGCTCGACCTTGGCGGCATGGACGTGGTGCTGATGCGCCAGGATCCGCCGTTCGACATGGCTTATATCACCGCGACGCATCTGCTGGAGCACATCCACCCGAAGACGCTGGTGGTGAACGATCCGGCCGCGGTGCGCAACGCGCCAGAGAAGCTGCTGGTGACGCATTTCCCGGCGCTGATGCCGCCCACCATGGTGACCTGGGACGCGGAGGCGATCCGCGCGTTCCGGGCGGAGTATCGCGACATCATCGTCAAGCCGCTGTTCGGCAACGGCGGGGCGGGCGTATTCCGCATCAAGCCGGACGACGAGAACCTGGCGTCGCTGCTGGAGATGCATTTCGCCCGCTCGCGCGAGCCGCTGATGATCCAGCGCTACGAACCCGCCGTGCGCCAGGGCGACAAGCGGATCATCCTGATCGATGGCGAGCCGATGGGCGCGATCAACCGGGTGCCGGCGGCGGGGGAGGCGCGCTCGAACATGCATGTCGGCGGGCGGCCGGAGAAATCGGCGCTGACCCCGCGCGACCGCGAGATCTGCGCGGCGATCGGACCGACCTTGCGCGAGCAGGGGCTGATCTTCGTCGGCATCGACGTGATCGGCGACTACCTGACCGAGATCAACGTCACCTCGCCCACCGGCATCCAGGAGATCGACCGCTTCGACGGCACCAACCTGGCGGCGGCGATCTGGGACCGGATCGAGGCCAAGGTCGCGGCCTCGGCGTGAGCGGCGAGGCGCGCGCCGGCGAGGTGCTGGGGGCGTTCGCGCGCCTCGGCTGCACCAGTTTCGGCGGACCGATCGCGCATCTGGGGTATTTCCGCGCCGAGTTCGTCGCCCGGCGCGGCTGGCTGGATGAGCCGGCGTATGCCGACATCGTCGCGCTGTGCCAGTTCCTGCCGGGGCCCGCGAGCAGCCAGGTCGCGGTCAGCCTCGGGCTGCTGCGCGCCGGCTTGCCGGGCGGGTTCGCGGCCTGGCTTGGCTTCACCGCGCCGTCGGCCCTGGCGCTGATCCTGTTCGCCTATGGCGTCAGCCGGGTCGCCGCGCTGGCGCAGGCGGGCTGGGTGCACGGGTTGAAGATCGTTGCGGTCGCGGTGGTGGCGCAGGCGGTCTGGGGCATGGCGCGCAGCCTGTGTCCGGATCGGGAGCGCGCGAGCCTCGCGGTCGGCGCGGCGGTGCTGGCGTTGGCGGTGCCGTCCGCGGCGGGGCAGATCGGTGCGATCGCGATCGGCGGGCTGATCGGCTGGCGGCTGCTGCCGCCCCCGGCAGCGGCGGCGCCGGCAGGGCGGATCGGCTTCGCCTTGCCGCGCCTGGTGGCGCCGTTGGCGCTGGCGCTGTTCTGCGTCCTGCTCGGCGGGCTGCCGGTCGCGGCGGCGGCGAGCGGCCTGCATGTGGTGGCGCTGGTGGATCGGTTCTATCGGGCCGGGGCGCTGGTGTTCGGCGGCGGGCATGTGGTGCTGCCGCTGCTGCAGCGGGCGGTGGTGCCGCCGGGGTGGATTTCGCCGACCGGGTTCCTGGCGGGGTATGGCGCGGCGCAGGCGGTGCCGGGTCCGCTGTTCACCTTCGCCGCCTATCTGGGCGCGGCGATGCGGCCGGGGCCGAGCGGGTGGCTGGGCGGGGTTTTGTGCCTGGGCGCGATCTACCTGCCGTCGTTCCTGCTGCTGCTCGGCGTGCTGCCGTACTGGGACCGGCTGCGCGACGTGGCGCCGGTGCGGGCGGCGCTGCGTGGGGTGAACGCGGCGGTGGTGGGACTGCTGGTGGCGGCGCTCTACACGCCGGTCTGGACCAGCGCGATCACCGGGCCGGCTGCCTTCGCGATCGGGCTGGCGGCGTTCCTGCTGCTGGTGGCGTGGCGGGTGCCGCCATGGCTGGTGGTAGGGTTGGGCGCGGCGGCGGGGGCGGTGCTGCTGGGGTGACCGGGAAGGACTCGCTGTCGGGCGCGGATGGGCGCGCAGATCCCAAGGCGCCGCCGTAGGCATCTGGCGCCACACCGCGCTACCCTCGCCACCAATCACACCGGGAGCCCCGCGATGTCGTTCAAGGTCCAGGTCGGCCCGCCGCAGATCTCCATCCACCAGGGGCACACCGTCCTGGTGACCGATCCGGACGGGCAGATCACCTGGCCCTCCGACCGCGGGCTCTATTTCTTCGACACCCGCCTGGTCAGCGCCTGGGCGCTCTATGCCAACGGGGAGAGCTGGGAGCTGCTGAACGGCGGCGCCGTCGCCTATGACCGCGCGCGCATCCACCTCACCAACCGCGCCTTCCTGACCGAGGAGGGGCGGATCGAGGAACGCACGCTCGGCCTGGTGCTCGGCCGCGCGGTGGCCGGCGGGCTGCACGAGGACCTCGACGTCACCAACCACGGACGCAAGCCGGTGCGGTTCAACCTGGAACTCGCCCTCCGCTCCGACTTCGCCGACATCTTCGAGGTGAAGTCCGACAAGATCGTGCGCCGCGGCCGCATCACCACGGAGTGGTCGGAGGCGCGGCAGTGCCTGCGCACGAGCTACCACAACCGCGATTTCTCCCGCGCCGTGTCGGTTACCGCCGTGTGCACGACCGCGCGCGCCGTCTATGCCAACGGCCGGCTGAGCTTCGACTTGCAGATTGCGCCAGGGGAAACCTGGCACGTCTGCCTGTGCTACGACCTCGCCGACGGCACGAAACACGTCCCGGCGCCAAAGGCTTGCACCGATCAGACGCATCTGTCGGAGCACGCGCTGGCCAGCGAGGAATGGCGCGGCCGGGTGCTGAAGCTGCGCAGTTCGAACGAGGAATTCTATCGCTTCTACCTGCAGGCGGTCGAGGACATGGCGGCGCTGCGCCTGCCGGTGGAGGGCACCGACCACATGGTGTTCGTCCCCGCCGCCGGGCTGCCCTGGTTCGTGGCGCTGTTCGGCCGCGACAGCCTGATCGTGTCGTTGCAGTGCCAGCTGGTTCACCCCGAGTTCGCGCGCGGCGCGATCGACGTGCTGGGACGCTACCAGGCGCGCGAGCGCGACGACTATCGCGACGCCGAGCCGGGCAAGATCCTGCACGAGCTGCGCTATGGCGAGCTCGCGCATTTCAAGCTGATCCCGCACACGCCCTATTACGGTACTGCCGACGCGACGCCGCTGTTCCTGGTGGTGCTGCACGCCGCCTGGCGCGCCAACGGCGATCGCGCGCTGCTGGAGCGCACGCTGCCGCATGCGGAAGCCGCGCTGGAGTGGATCGACCGCTGGGGCGACCGCGACGGCGACGGGTTCCAGGAGTACCAGACCCGCTCCCCGGCCGGCTACGAGAACATGGCCTGGAAGGATTCCGGCGATTCGATGACCTGGCCGGACGGCACGCCGGTGCGCGGGCCGAAGGCGCTGTGCGAGTTGCAGGGCTATGTCTACCAGGCCTGGCTCGGCATGGCGGAAATCTACGACGCCCTCGGCAAGCCCGGGCGGGCCGCCGCCCTGCGCGCGAAAGCGGCGGAGCTGTTCCGCCGCTTCAACGAGGTATTCTGGAACGAGGAGCAGGGCTTCTACGCCTACATGCTGGACGGCGAGAAGCGCCCGATCTGGACCGTCGCCTCCAACCCCGGCCATCTGCTGTTCTCCGGCATCGTGCCGGAGGAGCGCGCGGCGCGCGTGGTCGCGCGGCTGCTGGCGCCCGACATGAACTCCGGCTGGGGCATCCGCACGCTGTCCGCCGCGCATCCGGCGTATAATCCGTATTCCTACCAGAACGGCTCGGTCTGGCCGCACGACAACGGGATCATCGCCGCCGGATTCAAGCGCTACGGCTTCGGCGCCGAGGCCGGGCGGATCGCGCGCGACATCAGCGGCGCCGCGAGCCACTTCCTGCTCAACCAGGTGCCGGAACTCTACGCCGGGTTGGAGCGGCGGGCGGACGGATTCCCGGTGCAGTATCTCGGCGCCAACGTGCCGCAGGCCTGGGCGGCGGGATCGGCGTTCATGCTGTTGCAGGCGCTCCTCGGCATCCAGCCGGATGCGCCGCGCGGCAAGCTGTTCATCGATCCCCACCTGCCGAGCTGGCTGCCGGACGTGACGCTGCAGGACCTGCGCCTCGGGCATCATGTGTTCGACCTGCGGTTCCGCCGCGAGGGCGATACCACCGCGTGCGACGTGCTGCGCGGCGACGCCAGCCTGATCGAACGGCGCGACGGGCTCAGCCTGCTGCGCGCCCTGCGCAACGGAGAGACCGCGTGAGCCAACGGATGACGACCGGCGAAGCCGTGGTGGAGAGCCTGATCCGCCACGGGATCGACACGCTGTATGCCCTGCCCGGCGTGCACAACGACGCGCTGTTCGACGCAGCCCAGCGCGCCCAAGGGCGCGACGCCGGGCGGTTCCGGGTGCTGCATCCGCGCCACGAGCAGACCTCGGCCTACATGGCGCTCGGCGCCGCGCTGGTGACGGGACGGCCGCAGGTCTGCGCCGCCGTGCCGGGGCCGGGGCTACTGAACATGGCCGCCGCGCTGCTGACCGCCTACGGCATGGGCGCGCCGGTGCTGGCGCTGGCCGGGCAGATCCCGTCCTTCGCGATCGACCAGGGGCACGGGTATCTGCACGAGCTTCCCGACCAGCTCGGCGTGTTGCGGCACATGACCAAATACGCCGCGCGCATCCGCGCCCCGCACGAAGCGCCGGCGCTGGTGGCGGAGGCGCTGCGCGCCGCCACCTCCCCCCGGTCCCGGCCGGTGGCACTGGAATGCGCGATCGACACCTGGGGCGCCACCGGCGCGGTGACGTTCCCCGCGCCGACCCCGGCCGAGGCCGCGCCGATCGATGCCGAGGCGCTCGCCCAGGCCTGCGCGATCCTGGAACGGGCGGAGCGCCCCCTGATCGTGGTGGGCGGCGGCGCGCTGGACGCGGGACCCGAACTCCTGGCGCTCGCCGAGCGTCTGGAGGCGCCGGTCGCCAGCTTCCGCCGCGGGCGCGGCGCGGTCCCCACCACGCACCGGCTGGCGGTGTCCTACCCGGAGGCGCACCGGCTCTGGCAACACGCCGACGCGGTGCTGGCGGTGGGGACGCGACTGTTGCGCCAGCAGAGCGCCTGGGGGATGGACGCCGGGCTGCAGATCGTGCGCATCGACGCCGATCCCGAGGAGCCGGGCCGCTTGCGCCCGCCCGCGTGCAGCCTGATCGGCGACGCCGCGCCGCTGCTGCGCGCGCTCGCCGCAGCGCTGGGGTCGCGCGCCCGGCCGAGCCGGGCCGCGGAGCTCGCCGGCGTGCGGGCCTGGTTCGCCGAGCGCCTGTCGCGGCTGGAACCGCAGATGGGGTTCCTGCGTGCCATCCGCGCGGCGCTGCCGGAGGACGGGATCTATGTGGAGGACGTGACCCAGGTGGGCTTCGCCAGCCGGCTGGCGTTCCCGGTCACCCGGCCGCGCACCTATCTGTCGCCCGGCTATCAGGACACGCTGGGCTGGGGCTACGGCACGGCGCTGGGCGCGCAGGCCGCGCTGCCAGGGCGCAAGGTCGTTGCGGTGTGCGGCGACGGCGGGTTCCTGTACCAGGCGGCGGAACTCGCCACGGCGATGCGCCACCGCCTGCCGGTGGTGGCGGTGGTGTTCGACGACGGCGCGTTCGGCAACGTGCGGCGCATCCAGCAGGAGCGGTTCGGCAACCGGCTGATCGCGAGCGATCTGGCGAACCCGGATTTCGTCCGCTTCGCCGAGAGCTTCGGGATGCGCGCCTGGCGCGCCGCCTCGCCGGAGGCGCTGGAGACGGCGCTGCGCGCGGCCTTCGCCACCGGCGCGCCGGGGCTGATCCATGTGCCGGTGGGCGAGATGCCGAGTCCGTGGGACATGATCCAACTGCCGCGCGTGCGCGGGACGGCCGACGGCGCCCGGCCGGAACTGCCGTAGGCGGGAACAGGACCGACGGCGCGTCCCGCCGGATGCGGTTGGCGGCGGGGCCGGACCCGCGCTTGCGCCACCCGCCCCGCCCGTTAGGCTCCACCCCGATCCATCGGACCGCGGCGCCATCGGCGTCGCGCGTCCGCAACAGCTGTACGGGAGAACGCGCATGATCGAAGTCTGGACCTGGCCCACGCCGAACGGCCACAAGGTGCATATCGGGCTGGAAGAACTCGGCCTGCCCTACAAGGTGATCCCGATCAACATCGGCCAGGGCGAGCAGTTCCGGCCCGAGTTCCTGGCGATCACCCCCAACCACCGCATCCCGGCGATCGTCGATCCG
>JAJZVS010000140.1 GCA_021845555.1 Pseudomonadota bacterium | reverse complement strand
CCGTTCCGGCGGCGGATGCAGCTCGTGTTCCAGGACCCGTTCTCGGCGCTCAATCCGCGCCTGACGATCGAGCAGGCGCTGGCGGAGCCGCTGCTGATCCATGGCCTGGCCGCCTCCCGCGCGGCCCGGCGCGATCGGGTGGCGGCGTTGCTCGCCATGGTCGGACTGCCGGCGGCGGCGATGCAGCGATTCCCGCATGCGTTTTCGGGCGGGCAGCGGCAGCGCATCGGGATCGCCCGGGCGCTGGCCTGCGCGCCGGATTTCATCGTCGCCGACGAACCGGTCTCGGCGCTCGACGTGTCGATCCAGGCGCAGGTGGTGAACCTGCTCGCCGATCTCCGCGCGCAGTTGGGCCTGACCCTGCTGTTCATCGCGCACGACCTCGCGGTGGTGGAATATATCGCGGACCGCATTGCCGTGATGTATCTGGGCCATATCGTGGAGATGGCGGAAAGCCGCGCGCTGTGCCGCCGGCCGCTGCATCCCTACACCGCGGCGCTGCTGTCCGCCGTGCCGGTGGCCGACCCGACGGTGCCGCGCCGGCGGATCGTGCTCGAAGGCGAGATGCCGAGCCCGGCCAACCCGCCCTCCGGCTGCGCGTTCCGTACCCGCTGCCGCCACGCGCTGCCCGACTGCGCCGCAGCCCGGCCGGCACTGCGCGAGGTCGAACCGGGGCGATTCAGCGCCTGTATCCGCGACGATATCGTCCACGCCGGCGCGCGCGAGGTGCCGGCGTGACGAGACCGAAGCCTGAGCGATCCGACCGCGCACCACCGTCCCGCCTGCCATGTCCACACCCGACCGGAGGATAAGATCGATGCCATCCTGGACCACCCGGCTCCTCGGCAGCTGCGGGATCGCAGCCTGCCTGCTCGCGCTGCCGCCCGCCGCGCACGCCGCGACCGGCGATAGCGCGCAACACCCGCTGGTGGTGGCGTTCAAAGGCGGCGCCACCACGCTCGATCCGATCATGCGCAGCGAGACTACAACGGAATCCTGGCAGCGCAACATCTTCGACACGGTCACGATCCTGAGCCCGCAAGGCAAGCCGATGCCGCGGATTGCCGTGGCATGGAAGAATCTCGCCCCGCTGTCCTGGCAGCTCACGCTGCGCAGCGGTGTCACCTTCCAGAACGGGATGCCGATGACGGCCGCGGATGTCGGTCGCTCCATCATGGATGCGGCGAACAACCCGAAGTCGCAGATGCGGGAATTCGTGAACGACGTGACCGGCTACAAAGTGGTCAACGCGACCACGCTCGATGTCGCGTTCAGCCGGCCGGACCCGTTGTTCGCGATCCATCTGTCCAGCATCCCCGTGATGCCGGAGGCCTTGATCGAGAAAGAAGGCCGCGCCGCCTTCGCCGCCCACCCGATCGGCACCGGCGCGTATCGCTTCGTGTCGTGGCTGGCCGAGGACCATCTCGATCTGCGGGCCTGGAAAGGCTATTGGGGCAAGCCGGTCGCATTCAAATTCGTGCGGCTGGAGAGCATCCCGAACGGCGCCACCCGCCTCGCCGCGCTGCTGTCGGGCCAGGTGGAGATCGCCGAGAAGATCGATCCGGAGGATTTCGCCCGGGTGAAGAACAGCGGCCGGGCGCATATCACCTCGATCCCCGGTACCCGCACGATGTATCTGGCGATGGACGACTGGCGCAAGACCGGATCGCCGGGCATGGCGCCGGGGGCGAAGAATCCGTTCCTCGACCCAAGGGTGCGCAAGGCCGTTTACGAGGCGATCGACGTCGGCCTGCTGCGCGCCAAGATCTTCAACGACGCGGCCACCGTCGCCACCCAGTTCATGCCGCCGCTGATGGAGTCGTACGACCCCGGCCTCAAGCGCTTTCCCTACAGCCTGGCGGATGCGCGCAAGTTGCTGGCCGCGGCCGGCTATCCGCACGGCTTCACGGTGCGTCTGGACGCGACCAACGACCGCTATCTGGAGGATTCCCTGGTGGCGCAAGCGTTGGCCGGGATGCTCCAGCCTGTAGGGATCACCGTGCACGTGAACGCGATCCCGAAGGCGGTGTTCTTCCCGCAGATGAACCGTGGCGATTTCACCATGTACCTGGCCGGCTGGGGCAGCATTGATCCGCTTTCGACGTGGAATTCGCTGTTTCACTGCCGGGATGCGAAGCACGGCTTCGGTCATGTCAATCGCGAACACTATTGCAGCCAGCCGGCCGACGCGCTGATGGCCAAAGCAGCCGACAGCTTCGACGACACCGCGCGCATCAAGCTCGAACGCGCCGCCTACGCGATCGCGGACCGGAAGGACATCGCCTACATCCCGCTCTATTTCCAGGACGAGATCGCCGGGGTTGCCAACGGCGTGGTCTGGAACGAGCGGCCGGACGGGCTGATCCTCGCCTGGCAGATGCAGCGGAAATAACCCTCGCAGATGGGGCGGTTCCTGCTCATTCGGGCTGCACAGGCGCTGTTCACCCTTTGGGTGGTGGTCAGCCTGGTGTTCCTGCTGATCCACGCCACCGGCGATCCCATCGCCGTGCTGGCGCCGGAACAGATGAGCGCGCATTCCCGGGCGCTGCTGCGGGCTGCGCTGGGCCTGAACCGGCCGCTCGTCGTGCAGTACGGCCGCTATCTCGCGGGCGTGCTGCACGGCAATCTGGGGGTGTCCTACTACAGCGGCCAGCCGGCGATGCGCCTGATCCTGGAGCGGGTGCCGGTCACCCTGGAACTGGTGGGCCTGTCCATGGGCGTTGCCGTGGGGCTCGGCGTGCCATTCGGCATCTGGGCGGCGGTACGGCCCGACGGAGTGGCGGACCGGGTGCTGCGCAGCCTGTCCGTGCTCGGCTCCTCGGTGCCGACCTTCTTCCTTGCGATCCTGCTGATCTATTTCTTCAGCGTGGCGTTCAATGTCCTGCCGGCGTCGGGTGCCGGCAGCCTGCGCCATTACATCATGCCGGCCTTCACCCTGGCGTTCTTCCGCATCGCCCTGTTCACCCGGCTGGTGCGCAGCACCCTGCTGGAAACCCTCAGCCAGAATTACGTCCGCACGGCGCGGGCGAAGGGGGTGTCGGAACCGGTGGTGATCCTCAAGCACGCGCTGCGCACCGCGCTGCTGCCGCTCGTCACGGTGTTCGGCCTGCAATTCGGACAATTGTTCGCCGGTGCGGTGATCACCGAGACGATCTTCGCCCTGCCGGGGATGAACCGGATGGCTTTGCAGGCGCTCTACCGGCTCGACTATCCGATCATTCTTGCCTATGTGCTGGTGGTGGCGGCGATGTTCGTGGTGATCAATTTCCTGGTCGATCTGGCCTACGGCCTTCTCGACCCGCGGGTGCGCCATCATGGGTAGGTTTTCCCGCCCGCCCGCCGTCGCGAGCACCATCCTGGCGCTGCTCGTGCTGGCGGCGATCTTTGCGCCGCTGCTCGCCCCGCACGACCCGCAGCAGCAGAACCTGATGATGCGCCTCACGCCACCGGCGTGGATCCAGGGCGGCAGCTGGACCTACCCGCTCGGCACCGACGGGCTGGGGCGGGATGTCGCCTCCAACATGATCTACGGGCTGCGGGTCAGCCTGCTCGCCGGCATCGTCTCGGTCGCGATCAGCGTGGTGCTCGGCGGCGTGACCGGGCTCGTCGCCGGCGCGGCCGGAGATGGCTGGTTCGATACGATCCTGATGCGGCTGGTGGACATCCAGTTGTCGATCCCGGTGGTGCTGATCGCGCTGGCGGTGCTGGCGCTGACCGGGCGAGGACTCGGGAAGGTCATCCTGGTGATCGGTCTGGTGGGCTGGGCGCAATACGCCCGGTTGGTGCGCGCGAGCGTGCTGGCGGAGCGGCAGAAGGACTACGTGCTTGCGGCGCGGCTGCTCGGTGCGTCGCGCACGCGGGTGATCTTCCGCCATCTGCTGCCGAATGTGCTCGGACCGCTGTTCGTGCAGGTCTCGGTGGATATTCCGCGCGCGGTGGAGCTGGAGGCGTCGCTGTCGTTCCTCGGCCTCGGCGTTGCCGTCACCACGCCGTCGCTCGGGTTGCGCATCGCGCAGGGCTACCAGTACCTGTTCAGCGGCGCCTGGTGGCCGTCGGTGCTGCCCGGCCTTGCGCTCGTGTTGCTGGTTTTGTGCGAGAACCTGATCGGGGACTGGGTGCGCGACGCGCTGGACCCGCATTACCGCCGCCGCCGCAGGCCGGCGGCCATCGAAAGGACCACCGCATGACCTCCGCCGATCTTGCCGCCGCTTCCCTGGCCGCCGCCGCCAGCCGCGCGATCGCGCTGCGCCGCGATCTGCACCGCCATCCCGAGCTCGGCCTGACCGAGTTCCGTACCGCCAGCCTGGTCGCGGAGCGGCTCACCCAGCTTGGCCTCGGCGTGCGGCTCGGGCGGGACGTGATGGACTCCGCGAGCCGCGTCGGCCTGCCGCCGGAGGCGGAGCTCGATCGCGCCTACCGCCGCGCCGAAGCCGAGGGCGCCCCGGCGGCGTTCCTCCCCGCGTTTGCCGGCGGGCACACGGCGGTGGTCGCGACGCTTACCGGCGCCACCCCCGGCCCGGTGGTCGCGCTGCGCGTGGACATGGACGCGCTGCCGATCCTGGAAGACGACACCCAGGCGCACCTGCCGGCGCGGGAAGGCTTCATCTCCGCCCATCCCGGCGTGATGCATTCCTGCGCGCATGACGCCCACACCGCGATCGGCCTCGCGGTCGCGGAAGTCCTGAGCGGGATGCAGGACCGTCTCGCTGGCACGGTGAAGTTCATCTTCCAGCCGGCCGAGGAAGGCGGGCGCGGCGCACTGCCGATGGTCAAGGCCGGGGTGGTGGACGACGTCGATCATTTCATCGCCATCCATCTCGGCACCGGCGTGCCGAGCCGCACCTTCCGCCCCGACGTGCTGGGCCATCTCGCCAGCGCCAAGCTGGACGTCACCTTCCGCGGCCAGGCGGCGCACGCCGGCGGCAACCCGGAGGCGGGGCGCAACGCGCTGCTGGGCGCGGCCACCGCGGTGCTCGGCCTCTACGGCATCTCGCGCCACCGGGACGGGCGGTCGCGGGTGAATGTGGGTACGCTGCGGGCCGGTTCGGGGCGCAACGTCATCGCCGACGAGGCGGTATTGCAGATGGAAGTGCGCGGCGAGACGGCCGAGATCACCGACTACATGCTGAAGCGTGCCGAGGCCGTGCTGCGGGGCGCGGCAGCGGCGCAGGAGCTGGAGGTGGACATCCGCCTGGTCGGGCGCACCACGACCGCGGCGTCCGACACCGCGCTGGCCGCCCGCGTGGCAGCCGCGGCGGCCGGGCTGGAAGGGGTCGCGATCGATCCCACCCCGCACCGCACCGGCGGCAGCGAGGATGCCACCTATTTCATGCGCCGCGTGCAAGAGCGCGGCGGGCAGGCGATCTACGCCGTGATCGGCTCCGATCTTCCCTCCGGGCACCATACGCCGCGGTTCGACATCGACGAGACCGACATCCCCTGGGCGATCGAGGCGCTGGCGAAATCCGTCCTGGCGCTTGGCCGCGAAGGCTGAGCGGGCCGACCGCCGCCCGGCTCGGGGATCCCCGGCTCTGAGATCATCGACAATACCCTGTGCCGGGCGCCGTGCTCGCGGCCGTCAAGGACGCCGCGCGCCAGCGTCAGGACGGCACGGCGGCGCGCGGAAAAGGGAGGGCCGCGCGTTCGGTCTCCGACAGCGGCCGCCCGCGGGTCACTTCGGCGCGGAGTTCCTCGGCGAGACGGGGATTGGCGCGCCGGATCTGCGCCGCCCGCAAGGTGGCGGCGATGTCGGGTCGCCCCCGGGTCTCCCACGCTTCCAGGAACAGGAAATCGGCGGCGGCGAGGCGATCGCCGGTGCCGCGCAGGGCGCGGCGGACCGCTTCGGTGCGGGCCAGGGTGGGCACGGTGGCTTCCAGCATGCGGCGTCTCCCCCGAGACGAGTTCGGATCGCCCGCGGGGACCGGATGGTGCCCCGCGGACGCCCGATAGCTAGGCAGCCGCCGCCGTGCCCGCCACCCAATTACGATGACGGGCAGATGAAAGAAAAGTGTTGGGATAAATCAATAGCGATACAGATCGTGCTTGAACGGCCCGCTCGGCGCAACGCCGATATACTCGGCCTGCTGCGGCGTGAGGCGGGTGAGCTTCGCGCCCACCTTGGCCAGATGCAGCGCCGCGACCTTCTCGTCGAGATGCTTCGGCAGGGTGTACACCTGCCGCTCGTAGCGTCCGGCGGGCGCGGTATAGAGCTCGATCTGCGCCAGCACCTGGTTGGTGAACGAGGCGCTCATCACGAAGCTGGGATGCCCGGTGGCGTTGCCGAGGTTGACCAGACGCCCCTCCGACAGCACGATCAGCCGCTTGCCTTCGGGGAACACCACTTCGTCCACCTGCGGCTTCACGTTCTCCCAGCGGTAGTTGCGCAGGGATTCGATCTGGATCTCCGAGTCGAAATGCCCGATGTTGCACACGATCGCCCGGTGCTTCATCCGCCGCATGTGATCGAGCGTGATCACATCCACGTTGCCGGTCGCCGTCACGAAGATGTCACCGAGCGGGGCGGCATCCTCCATCGTCACGACCTCGTAGCCTTCCATCGCCGCCTGCAGCGCGCAGATCGGATCGACCTCGGTCACCATCACGCGGCAGCCGGCGTTGCGCAGGCTGGCGGCCGAGCCCTTGCCGACATCGCCGAAGCCGTTCACCACCGCGACCTTGCCGGCCATCATCACGTCGGTGCCGCGGCGGATGCCGTCCACCAGGGATTCGCGGCAGCCATACAGATTGTCGAACTTCGATTTCGTCACGCTGTCGTTGACGTTGATCGCCGGCACCAGCAGCGTGCCGTCGCGGGCCATATCGCGCAGGCGGTGCACGCCGGTGGTGGTTTCCTCCGACACGCCGCGCACGTCCGCGAGCATCGCGGGGTATTTCTCGTGCATCAGCTTGGTCAGGTCGCCGCCGTCATCGAGGATCATGTTCGGCGTCCAACCGCCCGGACCCTTCACGGTCTGCTCGATGCACCACCAGAACTCCTCCTCCGTCTCGCCCTTCCAGGCGAACACCGGCACGCCGGCGGCAGCGATGGCGGCGGCGGCGTGGTCCTGGGTGGAGAAGATGTTGCACGACGACCAGCGCACGGACGCGCCGAGCGCCTGCAGGGTCTCGATCAGCACCGCGGTCTGCACGGTCATGTGCAGGCAGCCGACGATGCGCGCGCCGGCGAGCGGCTTCGTTGTGCCGTATTCGGCGCGGGTGGCCATCAGGCCGGGCATCTCGTCCTCGGCCATGGCGATTTCCTTGCGGCCCCAATCGGCCAGCGAGAGGTCTTTCACCTTGTAGTCGGGGGCGGCGGAGGGGTTGGGCATGGGAGTCTCCGGAAAGGGAAATCGGCGTATATAAGGATATCTTTATGTCTGCAATCCCGGACCCACGCGCCGCCGCCATGCCGGGGTTGCGGCAGGCCGGGCAGTGCTGGTAACGTCCACCCATGACCTTCCGGACCAACGACGCGCGAATTAGCCGCCCGGCTGCCTAGCAGCCGGGGCCTTGGCTCGTTCTTCTCGCGCACGTCGTTTCCGGAGTACCCCTTCCCATGTCGTCTTCCCTCGCCGCCGACGCGGCCCCCCTCGCGCAGGTCCGTTTTTTCCTCGATGCGGAGGCCGATCCCGGCCTGCTGCCGCGCGTGCTGCTGCCCTTCGCCCGGCACGGCCTGACCCCGGACCGCATGTGGTCCCACCGCTCCGACGCCACGATGCATGTGGAAATCGCGGTGGAAGCCACGGAAGAAGAAGCCGCGCTGGTCGAGGGATCGCTGCGCCGGACCGTCAGCGTCCGCCGCGTCAGCCGGGGGGCCGACCTGGTGGCGCGCCGCGCCGCCTGACCGTCGCGGGCGCGACGTGTCTCCCCTCCCCCGTGGCAGCGGCCGGAGGAGGGGAGGCTGGACGTCAGACCCGTGCCAGGTCGCGCGCCGCGATGCCCTCCAGCCCCTTCAGCCGCGCGAACAGCGTGGCGGCGGGGATGTCGGTGGCGCCGGCCGCCAGGCAGTCGGCGAATTTGTCGTAGATCTGCGCCTCCGACAGCGGCCGGGTCGCGTGGCCGGTGGCGCGGGCCACCTTCTCGCCCGCCAGCACCCGCCCGTCGGTGGTTTCCACCGTCACCTGATCGGCGAAGGCGGCGCCGGGCAGTTCCGGGTCGTATTCCGTCGTGGTCTCGGTGCGCACCCGGCGCATCAGTGCCTGGACGTCGTCGCGGCGGACGAAATCGTCGGTCAGTTCGCGCAGGCCGACGCGGCGGGCGACGATGCCGCTCGCCATTGCGAACTCGATGCTGAACTTGGCGGCCAGCCCGGTGTCGGGGGCGTGGTTGCGCAGCACGGTGGCGAAATAGTCGCTGATCTTCACCGTGATCTGCTGCACGTCGTCGGCGCGCACCGGATGCGCCGCCATCAGGTCCAGCATGCCGTCGATCGCGCGATGGGTGCAGTAGCAGGTGGGGTATTTCTTGATCCCGAGGCCCTGGGTAAGCAGCGCCCAGGTCTCGCCCAGACGGTCGCCGTCGGTGCGATCCTCGGTGCCGTCGGGAGAGATCGCATGCAGGAAACCCTGCGGATGCTCCAGCGCGTCGGTGGCGGCGGTGAAGCCGGCATCCGCCAGCCGCGCGGCCATGATGCCGGCATGGGCCGAGCGGCCGGCGTGGAACGGTTTCGTCATGGTGCCGAAATTGGCCATCAGCCCCGCGCTCTGCGAGGCGCCGAGCGCCACCGCGATCGCCGCCTTGCGGGCATCCAACCGGCGCAGCTTGGCGCAGGCCGCCGCGGCGCCCACCGCACCATACAGCCCGGTGGGGTGCCAGCCCTTCTTGTGCAGCAGCCCGGAATCGCGGCGGAACATCTCCGCCCAGGTCTCGTAGCCCGCCACATAGGCGACCAGCATTTCCAGGCCGGAGGCATCCAGCGCCTCGGCCTCGGCCAGGATCGCCGGGACCAGCACGGTGGAGGGATGCCCGCGCAGCGCCACGTCGTCGTAATCGAGCGCATGGGCGGCGACGCCGTTGATCCAGGCCGCTTCGGGGGCCGGCGCGCGGGCCGCGGAGAAGGTGATGGAGGACGGGCCGGCGGGCGGGGCCAACGTGCTGCGCATGATGCCGACGGCGTCCTCATTGCGGCCGGCGATCATGGTGCCGATGCAGTCGATGAAGCCGAGGCGGGCGATGCGCATCGCTTCCTC
>JAJZVS010000139.1 GCA_021845555.1 Pseudomonadota bacterium | reverse complement strand
TCATCCGCGGTCAGGATGTCGCCGTTGGCGATCACCGGGATGCGCACCGCCTGTTTCACCTGCGCGATGAAATCCCAGTCGGCGCGGCCGGTGTAGAATTGCTGGCGGGTGCGGCCGTGCACGGTGACCATGCGGATGCCCGCGTCCTCGGCGATGCGCGCCAGCCGGGGCGCGTTCAGGCTGGCGTGGTCCCAGCCCATGCGCATCTTCAGCGTGACCGGTACGGCAACGGCGCGCACGGTCGCTTGCAGGATCGCCGCGGCGGCGGTCTCGTCGCGCATCAGCGCCGAACCGGCGGACTGGCCGACCGCGACCTTCTTCACCGGGCAGCCGAAGTTGATGTCGATGAGATCGGCGCCGCGATCGGCCGCGAGCCGCGCCGCTTCCGCCATCGCCGCGGGGTCGCAACCGGCGAGCTGCACGGCGCTGATGCCGCCGGCGCCATCGACCTCGGCCATCCGCAGCGTGTTGCGGTTCTCGCGGATCATCGCCCAGGAGGCGATCATTTCGGAGACCACCATGCCGGCGCCCTGCGCCTTGGCCAGGCGGCGGAACGGCAGGTCGGTGACGCCCGACATCGGCGCCAGGATCACCGGGATTTCGATGCGCACGCCGCCGCCGAGATCGAGCGGCGCGAGGCCGGGCGGACGCAACGATGCCGCTTCGGCCATGACGGCGGCCGGCGCGTGCGTGGTGTCTGTACTACAGGTGCCCATGATTTAAGCAATCTAGCGACACAGCTTCCAGCGCGCAACCGCCGAATGGCATTTTTACGGGCGGCACGTCCGCCAAAGCTTGATTCGGACATGTCGTGTAATTTGTCGCACCTGGTTGGCGCGATCGACCAGCTTCGCGGCGGGGCGCGGCCGGTCCGCCGCTCAACTCACTGCCGGCCCCGGGATCGCCGACAGGCGTCCGGTGCCCGGGGTGATCAGAACCGGTGTGCCTACATGGACGGCTCGGTAGAGGGCCATCACGGCGCGCGGCGCCATCTGCACGCAGCCGTGCGAAGCCGGCTGACCCAGCATACCAAGGTTGGCTGTGCCGTGGATGTAGATGTGACGAAGGAAAGTGTCGAAATCGCCGTCCTCGTTCCAGCCTTGCTGGAGCCCGGCCAGCCACAGGATCCGAGTGGTGATCCAGCGGCTGGCGGCAGGGTCGTCCGGGAGGCGCGTCGGCGTGATGATGCGCCCGGTCGGTGCCTGGTCCTGCAGCACCTCGTCCGGCGGCAGACCCGCACCGATCTTGCGGGCAACGCGGAAAACGCCAACGGGCGTGCCGTCGCTGTGCGCGCGCTGGTCGATGCCGCGAAGGGCGGTGGAGACCCGCCAGTCTCCGGCGATCCGGCCGTCTTGGAGCAAGTACAGCCGCTCGGTATGCACATCGACCACGATCAGCTTCGAATCGTCCTGTCCCGGAAAGCGCCGGCAGACCTTCCGCCACAGCGTGCGCAGCGAGCGATCGAGTCGCGCAGCCGGGCGCGGGGGCGGCGCGGGGATCGTGCGCTGCTGCGGACCGCCCGGCGCGGGAGACAGCGCGGCGAGCCGCGTCGGCGGCGCAGCGGTGGGCGCCAGCGCCAGGATCGTCGTGGCCATGCCGAGGCCAAGCAAACCGGCGGCGCAGATCAGACCAAGCAGGCGCATTATCCCCGTCTCCGACGCGCGCTGCATCACGGGATGCAGACGGGCGCATCAGATTGCAGATGAAAATCAGACGTCAAGTGACGGAATGGAAGGCTTCTTTGGGTCTCCGGAAACCGGGATCAGTCGCCCAGGCCGGCCCGGAAAGCATCGGCAACCCGACGTACGGTGCCGGTGGCGTCGACCAGGAGCACGTCGAACCGCACCCCGGCGCGGCCCCATTCGGGATGTGCCGCCAGCACCAGGTCCGCCGCGGCCATCAGCCGGGCCTGCTGGCGGGGCGCCAGGGCAGCGGCGGCGCCGGCGAGGCTGGCGCGCGCTTTGACCTCCACGACCGCCAGCAGGCCGTCCTGTTCCGCCAGCACGTCGATCTCCCCGGCTTCGGTGCGCAGCCGGCGGGCGCGGATCGTCCAGCCGTCGCGTTCCAGCGCCGCGCAGGCGGCGGCTTCGGCGGCGAGGCCGCGCGCGTGCGCCGCGCCGCCGCGCCGGCGGCGGGCGGGTTCAGGCGCCGGCAGGGGGGAGGGTGGACGCGGCAAGCCGGGCGGCCAGACGCAGCGCGGCGATCAGGCTGGCAGGATCGGCCACGCCCTGGCCGGCGATGTCGAAGGCGGTGCCGTGATCGGGCGAGGTGCGCACGATCGGCAGGCCGAGCGTCACGTTCACCCCCTGGGTCATGTCCAGCGTCTTGAGCGGGATCAGCCCCTGGTCGTGGTACATGCAGATCGCCACGTCGTAGCGGGCACGGGCGGCGGCGGTGAACATCGTATCGGGCGGCCAGGGGCCGGAAACGTCCTCGCCCTCCGCCCGCAGGGCCTCGATCGCCGGGGCGATGATGCGGATCTCCTCGTCGCCCAGCGCGCCGCCCTCGCCGGCATGCGGGTTGAGGCCGGCCACCGCGAGGCGCGGCCGGGCGATCCCGAAACCGGTGCGCAGCGCCTGCGCCGTGGTGCGCGCGGCGGCGAGGACGCGTTCGGTGGACAGGCTCGCGATCGCGTCGCGCAGGCTGGCGTGGACCGTGACCGGGACCACGCGCAGGGCGGGGCTTGCCAGCATCATCTCCTGCCGTCCGCTGGCCCCGGTCAGCGCGGCGAGGAACTCGGTATGGCCGGGATAGGCGAAGCCGGCGTCGTAGAGCGCGGCCTTGTTGATCGGGTTGGTGACCATGCCGCTGACGGTGCCGGCCAGCGCGAGCTTCGCGGCCAGTTCGATGGAAGCGACCACGGCCGGCGCATTGGCGCGGTCCGGCCGGCCGGGATGCGGCGGCGCCGCCAGCCGCACCGGCAGCACCGGCAAGGCGTCGGCGAAGCCGGTTGCGTCCGCGCCGGCGGTTTCCGTGATTGGCACCGCCAGGCCGAGGGAGGCGGCCAGCGCGCGCAGCCGGTCCGGATCGTCCAGCGCGACGAAGCGCGGGCCGGAGGCGCGCAGCGCGAGCCAGGCGCGCAAGGTGAGTTCCCCGCCGATTCCGGCCGGGTCGCCCATCGTCAGCGCGAGCGGGCGGGGCATCGGCCGATCAGATGTGCAGGGCGCGGCCGTCCACCGCGAGGGCGGCTTCCTTCACCGCCTCCGACAGCGTCGGGTGGGCGTGGCAGATGCGCGCGACGTCCTCGGCCGAGGCGCCGAACTCCATCGCGGTGACCAGCTCGGCGATCAGCGCGCCGGCGTCGGGACCGAGAATATGCGCGCCCAGCAGCCGGTCGGTGGTCTTGTCGGCCAGGATCTTCACCATCCCGTCGGTATCGCCCATGGCGCGGGCGCGGCCGTTGGCGGTGAACGGGAATTTTCCGACGTTGTAGGCGATACCGGCGGCTTTCAGCTCCTCCTCGGTCTGCCCGACGCTGGCCACTTCCGGCCACGTGTACACGATACCGGGGATGGCGGCGTAGTTCACATGCCCGGCCTGGCCGGCGAGCAGCTCGGCCAGCGCCACGCCCTCGTCCTCGGCCTTGTGCGCCAGCATCGGCCCGGCGATCGCGTCGCCGATCGCGTAGATGCCGGGGATGTTCGTGGCATAATGCGCGTCGGTCTTCACCCGGCCGCGCGCGTCCAGCGCGACGCCGAGTTCTTCGAGGCCGAGGCCGGCGGTGACCGGGCGGCGGCCGATCGCGAGCAGCACCACATCGGCGGCGAGCTGCTCCGCCGCGCCGCCCTTGGCCGGTTCCAAGGTCAGCGCCACGCCATCCGCGGCGACGGTCGCCGCGGTGACCTTGGTGCCGAGGCGGAATTTCATCCCCTGCTTGGTCAGGATGCGCTGGAAGGCGGTGGCGATCTCCTTGTCCATGCCGGGGACGATGCGGTCGAGGAATTCGATCACCGTGACCGCGGCGCCGAGCCGGCGCCAGACGCTGCCGAGTTCGAGGCCGATCACGCCGCCGCCGATCACCACCAGATGCTTCGGCACGGTGTCGAGTTCCAGCCCGCCGGTGGAGGTGACGATGCGCGTCTCGTCCACCGGCACGCCCGCCAGCGGCATCGATTCGCTTCCCGTCGCGATGACGATCTGCTTGGCGGCGTATTCGGTGCCGGCGACGACGACCTTGCCCGGCGCGGCGATGCGCGCCTCTCCCTTGAGCCAGGTGACCTTGTTCTTGCGGAACAGGTATTCCACGCCCTTGACGTTGGCGGAGACCACCTCGGCCTTGCGCGCCTGCATCTTCGCCAGATCGAGGCCGATGCCGGTGGCGGTGATGCCGTGCGCGGCGAAGTCGTGCGTGAGCGCGGCGTAGTTCTCCGACGATTGCAGCAGCGCCTTCGAGGGGATGCAGCCGACATTGAGGCAGGTGCCGCCGAGCGTGGCGCGCTTTTCCGCGCAGGCGACCTTCAGGCCGAGCTGGGCGGCGCGCAGCGCGCAGACATAGCCGCCGGGGCCGGCGCCGATGATCAGCAGGTCGAAGGAGTCGGTCATGGGGATCCGTGCAGGGAACGGGTGAGGAAGGGCAGGTAGGCTGCGCCGGCGGACATCGCGGCGACGACAAGGGCGAACAGAGTGATGCCCATGGCCCACATGGCGCCAAGTCCAGGCTTGCCGGCGAGGGAGGTCATCACCTCGCCGCGCAATTTCTCAAGCGCATCCCTGGTCGCCAGGTAGTCCAGTTTGGTGTCCATCCGCGCAACCACGACCGCGAGGTCGTCGAGCCTGGTTCTCAGGTCGGCGAAGCTTCGTTCAAGATTGGCGACACGATATCCGAGCGACGGCCCCTCCGGGCCTTCGCCTTCGTGGTCAACGGAATGAAGTGCGATAACGGTTCGCTGCCCGCGACGCTCGACCGCTTCGCGGGCCTGCTGCAGCATGCCGGATTCACCGCTCACTGCGCGTCCCCATCCCGGAGTTCGCCGAGCACATGGGCGGCCGACCGTTCGATTTCCTGATCCGCGATGCGCAGTTCGGCATCTGCCTGCTCGATAACGTCGGCGAACCGGAGATCTTCGGGAAGCGTTCGGCCCCTTTGGTCGAGAATGCTCAAAACCTTGCGCAGCACCACAACGAGATGCAGGTCGGATTCGCACGCCGCGAAGCCCAGCGCCAGCGCTTCTCGCGAATCAGTGTGAAGCCGGCCGACCAGCGCGATAAGCGTTTCCACCCTCTCGGCGATACGATCGACCCTGCGGGCGAGCGCCGACAGCGCGAGGTCCGTGTCCTTCCGTTCGGTGGCGGCTTCGGTCACTGTCCCTCCTCCATCCGCAGCTGGCATCTTGCCGACGCCCGGCTCACAACTCCAGCAGCATCCGCCGCGGGTCTTCGACCTGTTCCTTCACTCGCACCAGGAAGGACACCGCCTCCCGCCCGTCCACGATCCGGTGATCGTACGACACCGCCAGATACATCATCGGCCGGATCTCGACCTTGCCGCCGACCGCCATCGGCCGGTCCTGGATCTTGTGCATCCCCAGGATCGCCGACTGCGGCGGGTTGAGGATCGGGGTGGACATCAGCGAGCCATAGACGCCGCCGTTGGTGATGCTGAACGTGCCGCCGGAGAGTTCATCGAGCTTCAGCGCGCCGTCGCGGGCGCGCTTGCCGAAATCGGCCACCGCGCGCTCGATCCCGGCGAGGCTCAGCTTGTCGGCGTCGCGGATCACCGGCACCACCAGGCCGCCGGCGCCGCCGACCGCGATGCCCATGTGGACGAAGTGCTTGTAGACGATGTCCTCGCCGTCGATCTCGGCGTTCACCGCCGGGAACTCCTGCAAGGCGTTCACGCAGGCGCGCACGAAGAAGCCCATGAAGCCGAGCCGCACGCCGGCGTGCTTCTTCTCGAACGCGTCGCGGTATTCGCTGCGCAGCGCCATCACCGCCGACATGTCCACCTCGTTGAAGGTAGTCAGCATCGCCGCGGTGTTCTGCGCTTCCTTCAGCCGGAGCGCGATGGTCCGGCGCAGCCGCGTCATGCGCACCCGTTCCTCGCGCGCATCGGCCTCGCGCGGCGGCTTCGGCGCCGGGGTGGGCGCGGCGGGGGCGGGGCGGTTGAGGAAGGCCAGCACGTCGCCCTTGGTCACGCGGCCGTCCTTGCCGCTGCCCTCGCCGAGCGCGGCGGGGGCGAGCGCATGTTCCGCGATCAGCTTGGCCGCGGCCGGCAGCGGCGCCGGGGTCGCGGCCGGCGTGCTGGCGGGGCGGGAGACCGGACCGGGCGGGGAGGGCGGCGGGGTGACGCCGGGCGGCGCGGCGGCGGCAGCCGGCGCGGCGGGCCGCGCGGGGGCAGCCGCGGCGGCTTCCAGCAGCCCCAGCAGGGCGCCGACTTCCACCTCGGCCCCCTGCTCGGCGGCGATCGCGGCCAGCACGCCGGCTTCCGGCGCGTTCACCTCCACCGTCACCTTGTCGGTTTCGAGCTCGACCAGCGGCTCGTCCGCCGCCACCGCCGCGCCCGCTTCCTTGAGCCAGCGGGCGACGGTGGCGGATGTCACGCTTTCGCCGAGGGAGGGAACCTTGATCTCGATCGCCATCATTCGTCTCCGTATGCGCCCGCCCGGGGATCGTCCCCGGACGGGCGTCGGGCGGGGCTTACAGGCCGAGCGCGTCGCCGACCAGGGCGGACTGCTCGGCGGCATGGGTGCGGGCCAGCCCGGTGGCGGGGCTGGCCGCTTCCGCCCGGCCGACATAGCGCGGCCGGCGGGTCTTGGCTTCCAGTCCGCGCAGCACCTTCTCCAGCCGCCGGTCCACGAAGTGCCAGGCGCCCATGTTCTCCGGCTCCTCCTGGCACCACACCACGGAGGTCGCGTTGACATAGGGCGCCAGGGCACGGCCCAGCGTCCGCTCGGGGAACGGGTAGAGCTGTTCCAGCCGGATGATCGCCACGTCGTTGACCTTGCGCTCGCGCCGCTGCGCCAGCAGGTCGTAATAGACCTTGCCGGTGCAGATCACGACCCGGCGGACGTCTTCGGGGGGCGCGATGGCGTCGATCTCGGGGATCACGAAGCGGAAGAAGCTGCCGGTGGCCATGTCCGCCAGCGGCGAGACCGCCAGCTTGTGGCGGAGCAGAGATTTCGGCGTGAAGATCACCAGCGGCTTGCGGAAATTGCGGTGCATCTGCCGACGCAGCGCGTGGAAGTAGTTGGCCGGCGTGGTCAGATTGCAGACGATCATGTTGCGCTCGGCGCAAAGCTGAAGATAGCGCTCCGGCCGCGCCGAAGAATGTTCCGGCCCCTGGCCCTCGTGGCCGTGCGGCAGCAGCAGGACCAGGCCGGACATCCGCAGCCATTTCGATTCGCCCGAGGCGATGAACTGGTCGATGATGACCTGCGCGCCGTTGGCGAAATCGCCGAACTGGCCTTCCCACAGCACCAGCGTGCGCGGGTCGGCCAGGGTGTAGCCGTATTCGAACCCCAGCACGCCGGCTTCCGACAGCAGCGAGTTGAAGATCTCGATCCGCTTCTGGTCCGGCGCGATGTTGTTCAGCGGCGTGTATTCGTTCTGCGTGTCCTGGTCGATCAGCACCGCGTGGCGCTGGCTGAAGGTGCCGCGCTGGCAATCTTCCCCCGACAGCCGCACGCGGTTGCCTTCCAGCAGCAGGGTACCGAAGGCCAGCGCCTCCCCGGTCGCCCAGTCGATGCCCTCGCCGGTGTCGATCATCGCCCGCTTGGCGTCCAACTGGCGGGCGATCTTCGGGTTCACCGCGAAGCCGTCCGGCACGGTGGCGAGCGCGTGACCCACCTGGCGCAGCCGGTCCGCATCGACGGCGGTGGAGGCTTGCGTGTGCTCGGTGTCGTCGTCGGGTTGCGACAGGCCGGCCCAGCGGCCTTCCAGCCAGTCCGCCTTGTTCGGCTTGTAGGATTTCGCCGCCGCGTTGGCTTCCTCCAGCGTTGCGGTGAAGCCGTCCCACTCGGCCTGCGCCGCCTCGGCGTCGATCGCGCCTTCCGCGACCAGCCGCGCGGCATAGAGCGTGCGGGTGGTCTTCTGCTGGCCGATCGCGCGGTACATGATCGGCTGGGTGAACGCCGGCTCGTCGGTTTCGTTATGGCCGTGGCGGCGATAGCAGACGATGTCCAGCACGATGTCGCAGCCGAAGGTCATGCGGTACTCGGCCGCCATGCGGGCGCAGAAGATCACCGCTTCCGGATCGTCGCCGTTCACGTGCAGGATCGGCGCCTGGATCGATTTCGCCACGTCGGTGCAGTAGAGCCCCGAGAACGCGTGCGCCGGCACGGTGGTGAAGCCGATCTGGTTGTTCACCACCACATGCACGGTGCCGCCGGTGCGGTAGCCGATCAGCTGGCTCATCGCCAGCGTCTCGTACACCAGGCCCTGGCCGGCGAAGGCGGCGTCCCCGTGCATCAGGATCGCCATCACGGAGCGGCGGGTCTGCACATCCCCCGCCTCGTCCTGGCGGGCGCGCACCTTGCCCACTACCACCGGATCGACCGCTTCCAGATGCGAGGGGTTCGGCTGCAGGGACAGGTGCACGCTGTGCCCGCCGATCTCGATGTCGGTGGAGGTGCCGAGGTGGTATTTCACGTCGCCGGATCCCTGCACCGAATCCGGCTTGAAGCTCTCGCCGCCGAATTCGGAAAACAGCGCGGTCGGCGGCTTCTTGACGATGTTCACCAGCGTGTTGAGGCGGCCGCGATGCGGCATGCCGATCGCCACCTCGTTCACGCCGAGACCGGCGGCGGTGGCGATGATCGCGTGGATGGCGGGAATGGTGATCTCGCCGCCCTCCAGGCCGAAGCGCTTGGTGGTGACGTAGCGGCGCTGGCAGAACGCTTCGAACGCCTCGGCCTCGGTCAGCTGGGTCAGGATGGTGCGCTTCGCCGCCGCGTCGAACGCGGTCAGCCAGGGCGCGCCTTCCACCTTGCGCTGGATCCAGGATTTCTGCGCCGGGTCCTGGATATGCATGAACTCGACGCCGATCGACCCGCAATAGGTCGCGCGCAGGATGCCGACGATCTCGCGCAGGGTGGCGGTTTCGCGGCCCAGCACGTTGTCGATGAAGATGGTGCGGTCGAGATCGGCCTCGGTGAAGCCGTAGGCGGCCGGATCGAGTTCCGGATGCGGCTTCGGCACGGTCAGGCCCAGCGGGTCCAGCCGCGCCTCCAGATGCCCGCGCACCCGGTAGCTGCGGATGAGCATCA
>JAJZVS010000138.1 GCA_021845555.1 Pseudomonadota bacterium | reverse complement strand
GAGCGCCGAGATCGCCGGCCGCGCGTCCCAATTGCGCTACCTGCTCGCCCAGCCGGAGACGCAGGCCCTGCTCCACGACTCGCCGACGCTGGTCCGCCTGCTGCACCCGCTCTGCCGGATGCTCGGCGTGGCGCTGCCGGCCGAACTCCTGCCGCCGCGCCCGCCGAAACCCCCACGTCCGCCGCGCGCGCCGCGTCCGCGCCAGCGCCGCTGGCACCCGCCGCGGCGGGCCGATCTGCATTTCCTGCTGCGCATGGGCAAGCCGATTCCGGAAAGCTGATCGGGGCCGGGGAGACGCGCGGCCATTTAGTTGCGATATCGCAACAATACCCTCGCCCCCGGCGCCACCGGGGATGAAAGTGAAGGGCGTTCCGGTCCCGCCCCGGCCCGCGGGAGCGCCCCGGGATCACCTGCCCCTCAGCGTGGGAGCGGTGAAGACCCCCCGGGACGCCCGGCCGATCGGGTGCCTGCCGGAGCGCCTCGCGGCGCCGCCCTACAGCCCCAGGATGGCCTTCGCGACGATATTGCGCTGGATCTCGTTCGACCCCCCGTAGATCGACACCTTGCGGGTGTTGAAATACGCCGGCCCGGCGGCGACGGCATACCCCGGTCCGGCGAGCGGTTCGTTCTGCCCTTCTTCGGGCGACTGGTAGGGCAGCACGTAGGGACCGACCACGTCCATCATCAGCTCGGTCAGCTGCTGCTGGATCACCGAGCCTTTCAGCTTGAGGATCGAGGACGCCGGATTGGGCCGGCCCTTCTCGCGCTTGCGTTCGTCGGACACCACCCGCAGCTGGGTCATTTCCAGCGCCTTCAATTCGATCTCCACCGCGGCGAGCTTCTCGCGGAACCGGGGATCCTCGATCAGCGGCCTGTCGCCCACCCGCTCCAGCGCCGCCAACTGCTTGATGCGCGCGACCTTGGCCTTGGAGACGCCGACGCGGGCGATGCCGGTGCGTTCGTTGCCGAGCAGGAATTTCGCGTAGTCCCAGCCCTTGTTGGGCTCGCCCACCATGTTCTCCGCCGGGACTTCCACCTCGTCGAAGAACACCTCGTTCACCTCCCGCCCGCCGTCGATCGTCACGATCGGGCGGACGGTGATGCCGGGGGAGCGCATGTCGATCAGCAGGAAGCCGATCCCCTCCTGCGCCTTCACCGCAGGATCGGTGCGCACCAGGCAGAAGATCCAGTCGGCGTATTGCGCGAGCGTGGTCCAGATCTTCTGGCCGTTGACGATGTATTTGTCGCCCTTCAACTCCGCCCGCGTGCGCAGCGACGCGAGATCGGAACCCGAGCCGGGTTCGGAGAATCCCTGGCACCAGAAATCGTCCGCGTTCGCCGCGCGCGCCAGAAACCGGCGCTTCTGCGCGTCGTTGCCGAACTGCGCGATCACCGGCCCGACCATCGAGGTGTTGAACGCGATCGGCGAAGGCACATGCGCCTGCTGCATCTCGTCCTGATAGAGATACACCTGCACCGGCGACCACGCCTGCCCGCCCCATGCCACCGGCCAGTTGGGCGTCGCCCAGCCGCGCGCGTTGAGGATGCGCTGGGAGGTGACCATCTCCTCCTTGGTCAGATGCTCGCCGTCGCGCAGCTTGGCGCGGATGCGCTCGGGGACCTCAGTGCGGAAGAAGCGGCGGGCCTCGTCGCGGAAGGCAAGTTCCTCGGCGGTGAAGCTCAGGTCCATGGCACAGGCCTCCGGGGCAGGGTCGGGTCAGTCTGGTCCGCGGCGCGGCGGGGCGTCAATCGGCGCTACTCGGCCGCCGCGCGCTTCAGGCGATCGGCGAAGGTCTTGCGGAACTTCACCACTTTCGGCGCCACCACCGCCTGGCAATAGCCGGTCCAGGGGTTGCGGGCGAAATAATCGTGGTGCTCGGGTTCGGCCGGGTAGAACGTCTCCAGCGGCACGAGTTCGGTCACCAGCGGCGCCGGCCACAGCTTCGCTGCCGCGATCTCCGCCAGCACCGCCTGCGCGGTCGCGGTCTGCTCCGGCGAATGGGTCAGGATGATCGAGCGGTATTGGGTGCCCACGTCGTGGCCCTGGCGGTCCTTGGTGGTCGGGTCGTGGATGGTGAAGAACACCCGCAGCAGGTCGGCGTACGAAATTTCGTCCGGATCGAAGCCGATCTGCACGACTTCCGCATGCCCGGTGCGCCCGGAGCAGACCTGCTTGTAGCTGGGGTTCGCCACCTGGCCGCCGGCGTAGCCCGACATCACCGAGGCGACGCCGCGCAGATCCTTGAACACCGCCTCCAGACACCAGAAGCAGCCGCCGCCGAGCGTGGCCTTCTCTTCGCGCATCGCATCCCTCCCGGTTCGGGTCGCGGCCAGCATAGCCCCGGCGGGTTCAGCGGCGGAAGAGCCAGAGCAGCAGGGTCAGCACCACCGAGACGAGCAGGCTGGACCCGAGCGGGACATAGAAGGTGAACCCCGGCCGGCGGAGGCGGAAATCCCCCGGCAGGTGGCCCAGGCCGAGCCGCCCCAGCCACGGCCAGGCGATCCCGACCGCCAGCAGCCCCAGCCCCGCGAGGATCAGCCCCTGACGCATGGGCGGGAGATAGGCGCCCGCGGCGCGGGGCGCATCCCCCGGGTGATGCCCTCGGCGATCCGCGGGTCCCACCCGGCGCGTGCACCCCGGACCGCGATGGGGTAACTGTGATCCGGGGACCGCTCTCCCTCTGCCCATGCCGCGCGCAGGAGCATCCGATGCCCGACACCCACGACCTCCTGGAGAAGATCCAGGCGCTGCCCCCCGAACGGATCGCCGAAGTCGAGGATTTCGTGGAGTTCCTCCGGCTGCGGGAGCGCGACCGTGCGCTGCTCCGCGCCGGCACGGCGGCGAGCGTGCCGGCTTTCGCGGCGATCTGGAACAATCCCGAAGACGACGCCTACGACACGCTATGAGCGGGCCCGCCCAAGGGGAAACTGCCGCAAGGCGCGACTCGCGCCCTCAGGCAACGACTTCGGGCGTGATGCCCGGCGACTTCGGGGACGTTGTGCTGGTCCCGTTCCCGTTCACCAACCAGGCCGCCTCGAAACGCCGACCCGCCGTCGTCGTCAGCAGGCGTGCGTATAACGAAGCACCCCCGGACGTGGTGGTCATGGCGATCACCAGCCAGCTTCGCCCCAGCCCCGGCCTGGGCGAGGTATGGGTGATCCAGTGGCAGGCAGCGGGCCTCCTCAAACCTTCCGCGATCAAGCCCGTGTTCGCCACGCTGGAACGGTCGCTTGTGATCCGCCGGCTCGGTGCCCTCGGAGCGGAGGACCGCGCGGCGCTGCGAAGCGCCATCGGCGAGACGCTCGGGTAGTACCGCCCCGACAACCCCCGTGGATTCGCGGCCGGATCGGTCGGCCGAGGCGGGGCGGCGGCACTCGGCCCGGCGCTCAGCCCGCCGGCAGGTCGCTGTTGAGGATGTCGGCCGCGGCTTTCCACGCCCCGTCCAGGCGCTTCCAGACCACGACGTATTTGCCGCGGTCCTCCACCCGCGCCGCGCCCGCGCGGTCGAAACCAAGGGCGTAGGTGCCGATCTCCAGCGCCATGTCGCCGCTCGCGGCGGCCTCGATATGGGTCGGGCCGAAGGTCAGCGCGACGCCGGGCAGGGACAGCAGATGGCCCCACAGGGCGGCGACCGCCGTGCGGCCCTCGGCGATCGGGGCGTTGGGGACCATGAAGCGGCCATCCGGGGCGTAGAACCCGGCGATGGCCGCAGTGTCCTTGCGGCGCACGGCGTCGAGCCAGGCGGGGATGACGGCACGGATTTCCCGGTCCGCGGCGGTCGTCGCGGCGGCGGATGTGGCGGCGGCGTTCATGGCGTTCTCCCTCGGTCAGGCGTTGGCGGGACGGTGGATGGGGCGGCGCGGGGCAGGCTGGCGAGCAGGCGCACCAGCTCGGCCTGGCGGTTGGTGCCGGTCTTGTCGAACACCGCGCGCAACTGGTGGCGCACGGTGGGCATGCGCACGCCACGCGCCGCGGCGATGGCAGCCAGGCGCTGGCCGCCGGCGAGCGCGGCGGCCAGCGCCGCCTCGGCCCCGGTGAAGCCGAACGCCAGCCGCAGCGGCGCGGGATCGGCGCGCGGCGGCGCCATCGGCACGGCGGTCAGCAGCGCGAGGCGCTGCTCGGGCAGGCCGTCCAGCCCGGCGTGGCGATCGAGCGGGGTGACGGTGACGGCGAGGGCGGCGCCCGCTTCGTCGTGCAGGATCAGGTTGCTGGCGGGACCTGGGGTGGCGCCGGGCGCGGCTTCCACCGCGCGGCGGAGCGCGGCGAGCAGTGCGTTGGTTTCCGCGTGGGTGGTGGCGGCGAGGCCGCCCTGGCGCTGGCGCAGCATGGTGCCGGCGGTGAGCAGTGCCTCGGCGGCGCGGTTGGCGTGGCGGATGCGGCCGGCGGCGTCGGTGGCGAGCACAGCCTGGGGGAGCGCGTCGAGCACCGACTGACCGAGCGTGGCCTGGGCGCGGGCGGCGCGGAGGCGCTGGTCCAGGAGAAGCGCGCGACGGAGCTCGGGCAGGAGGCGACGGAGGAGCGCCTTCTCGCGCGAACCGAAAGGTCCCTGCCTCGCTGTGCGCATCACGGCGAACGACGTCAGGAGGTGGTCCTGCGCCGCGAAATTGGTCCCGAGCAGGTAGCGGCGCTCCAGCGGCAAGCAGTAGTCGTTGAAATACTCGTCACGACGAACGAAGTCGCTGTCGAGATGTTCGTTGCATGCCAGGATGTAGCCGAGCGGCTTGCCGGCAAGAACCTTCCTGCGCGGATTGATCCGATGGTAATAGTCCCAGTCCTGGTCGGTCCGAAGAAAACTGTGGGCACCGACAGTGCTTTCCCTGCGCTGAGCCAGCCGGTCCCAGGTAAAGAGATGGGCCGTCATGGCGCCGAACAGCGGCTCCAGCGCGTCCAGCGCGTCCGGCCAGAGGTCCGGTGTGATGGCGGCGTCATACAGCCGCGCGATCGCGGCGGCGAAGGCTTCGTCCGGGTGGGGTGGGGTGCGCATGGCGGGAGCCCCGATGGTTGGCCGGGGAACTATAGCGTACGCCGTGCCGCGCGCTTCATCCATTCGGATGAGAGAGACCCGGGACATCGCGCCAGTCAGACCAGTGCGCCGTCCGGATTCGCTGCATCGATCCGGAACCGCCGGTGGTTGCCCGTCGGGTCGTCCCACTCGTATGCCACGAAACTCCCGGCGCGCAGCATATCGGGAAACACCACCAGGTTGCGGTGATAGGCCAGTCGCGCCGAGACGAACAGAAACCCCTCGATCCCGCGCTGGTCGCGGCGGATCGCCTCGCCCAGCGCCTGTGTCGGCGCGGTGCCGACCGGTGCGCGCACCGCGGTGGCACCGGAGCGCTGCCGATAGCCGGACCAATCCCCCGTCAGTTCCTGTGCCGAGGTGTCCAGTACCGCCTGCGCCCCGACATCGGACAGATCGACGATCGCCGACAGCGATACCCGCGCCGCGACCACCACCCAGGCGCTGCGCGGTCCCGGAACCATCCCGCCCGGCGCCGTCGGCGAGCCGAACAGCGCCTGCGCCTCGAACTGCGCCACCATCGGATGGTCGGAGAGGTAAAGGGTGCGAAAGGGTGGGCTGGCACTGGCCGGATCGTAGAACCGGCTCGGCACGACGACGCTATGCGTGGTCGCAAGAGCCGATGCCAGGAACTGCGGATCCGTCGTGCGATACCAGACGCGCGTCTCCGGCTGCGTCGCCAGCAACGCCACCGCCGTCAGGTTCATGTCATCGGGGCGTAGCGGATGCGTCGCAACAGGGAACGGACGACAGCCTCATCCCCGGCAGCGAGACATTCCGCCGGGGAACGTCCCGCGAGTTCGGGGTGCGGCTGCGCCAGCCACTGATCCGGCTGGGCGAACAGGCGCGCCGCTTCCTCCGCCACCGTGCCCTCGCCCGGCAACCGGGCGGCGGGGTCGGGCCGCGGCAGGCGCGGGGAGATCATGAAGGACAAAGTCGCGGACATATCGGCTCTCAAATCCCCACGCGTGGGCAAACCGTATCTGATGGCAGCCTGCGCCCCTTTCCAGGCCGGTGTCCAGACCCGTCTGCCGGGGCCGATGGGCAGAGCCCCGCCATGACTTGCCACAATGCGCCCCCGGGCCAATCTTGCGAGGATGACCCATCTGGCTCCCCTGCCCGACCGGGCTGTGCTCGCGCTCGAAGGCCCCGACCGCGTGGCCTTCCTGCAAGGCCTGGTCTCCAACGACGTTGCCGCCGCCGCCCCCGGCCGCGCGGTCTGGGCGGCGCTGCTCTCGCCGCAAGGCAAGTGGCTGGCCGATTTCTTCATCCTCAGCGACGGCGCCCGCCTGCTGCTCGACTGCGAGCGGGCGCAGGCGCCGATGCTGGTCCAGCGCCTGTCGCGCTTCCGCCTGCGCGCCGCCGTGACGATCGCGCCGTGCGAGGCGTTGGCGGTTTACGTCGCCTGGAACGGAAGCCCCGAAGCGCCGGCGGGCGCGCTGCTCGCCCCCGACCCGCGCCTGCCGGACGCCGGCTGGCGCCTGCTGTCGCCGACGCCGCTTTCCGCGACCGCAACCACCGAGGACTGGGACCGCCACCGCCTGGCGCTCGGCCTGCCGGACGGGTCGCGCGATCTGGAAGCCGACAAGACCGTGCTGCTGGAAGCCGGGTTCGACGAGTTGCACGGCGTCTCCTGGACCAAGGGCTGCTACATGGGCCAGGAACTGACCGCGCGGACCCGCTATCGCGGCCTGCTCAAGCGCCGGCTGGTCCCGGTGAGCGCCGAAGCCGCGCTGCCGCCGCCCGGCACGCCGGTGCTGCGCGCGGACGGCACGCCCCCGGGGGCCGAAGCCGGCACGCTGCGCTCCTACCGCGACGGGATCGGGCTGGCGGTGCTCCGCCTCGACGCATTGGCCGCGCCGCTGCTGTGCGGCGGCATCCCCCTCACCCCGCGCATCCCCGGCTGGATGCGCCTGCCAGAGACCGTCGCATGAGCACCACCCAGGCGATCGACTGGGAGAGCAAATACCGCGCCGGCAGCACCGGTTGGGAGCGGCCCGAGCTGCACCCGGCGTTCTGCGCCTGGCACGCGGCCGGCACCTTCGCCCCGCCGGGCCGCGTCCTGGTGCCCGGCGCCGGCCGCAGCCACGAACCCCTCGCCCTGGCGGAGACCGGGTGGGACGTGACGGTGGTGGACGTGGCGCCCAGCGCGGTCGCCGTGCAGCAGGCGCGCCTCGCGCCGGAAGGAGGCGCGCCGATGGGGCGGGCGCTGCTGGCCGATCTGTTCACCTGGGCGCCCGCCGCACCGTTCGATGCGATCTACGATCAGACCTGCCTCTGTGCCCTGCCGCCGGCGCTGTGGCCGGACTATGCCGCGCGGCTGGCAAGTTGGCTGCGGCCGGGCGGGCGGTTATTCGCGCTGTTCATGCAGACCGGCACGCCGGGCGGGCCGCCGTTCGACTGCGACCTGGGCGTGATGCGCACGCTGTTTCCGCCCGAGCACTGGGCCTGGCCGGAGGCGCTGCCCGCGCCGGTGCCGCATCCCTCGTTGCGCGCGGAACAACCGGCGCTGCTGCGCCGCCGCTGATCGCCGCCCCCCCCTGTTACGCCACCCCGCGGCACGTCACCCGCGTCACGCTGCCCGCGCGTCGCTTTCTTCCAGCGCGCGGGCCTCGGCGACATCGCTCAGGCTGACCAGGCCGCAGAGCGTGCCGCCGTCGAACACCGGTAGGTGACGGAACCGGCCCTCGGCCATGATGCGCATCGCCTCGGCCAGGCTGGTGTCCGGAGTGGCGGTGCACAGGGCGCGGGTCATCAACTGGCCCGCCGTCATCTCCAGGCTCGGCGCGCCGACCGTGGCCAGGCTGTGGATGATGTCGCGCTCGCTGACGATGCCGAGCACCTGGCCCGCATCGGTCACCAGCACCGCGCCCAGGCGGCGGCTGCTGAGGATGCCGACCACCGTCGCGATCGAGGCGGTGGGGGCGACCAGCGGGATCGCGCCCCCGCGGCGGCGCAAGATCGATGCAATGCCCATGAGACCGCTCCTCCCCCGCGCCAACCGCGCGGTGCAACGCCGCGCTTAGCATGCGCCGCGGGCGGGGGGAGCGCAAAATTCAGCCGTGCGGTGCAGCACGCCCTCCGGCGGGGACCGCAAGTGCCGCCGGACGGGGCGGCGCGGAGGGTGGGGTTTTGCCGATTTGGTGAGTTATGGGGCGTTTTCGCTTTATTTGATGGATACGCAGCATTTTATCGCTATTTTTACCGTACTATTGCGCACGCTTAGAAAAACCTTTTCTTCTCTCGGCAACCCCAGCGCCGAGACCGCCGATGCACGCCGCCCCGTCCCGCCCCCTCCGTCCCGCCCGGCCCCGCGCATGATCCCGGTGGCGCTGGATCCCGCGCGGCTTGCGATCGGCCTGGCCGGGGACGGTCCAGCCGCGGCGCGGCGGCACCGGCTGCTGGTTGCCGCGGGCGCGGCGCCGATCGCGGTCTCCACCGCCCCCGGCGCGACGCTGCCACGGCTCGACCTGCTGTGGATCGCCGACCTGCCGCCCGCGCGCGCCGCCGCCCTGGCCGCCGCCGCCCGCGCCGCCGGCGCGCTGGTGAACGTGGAGGACCAAGCGGACCTTTGCGACTTCCGCAACGCCGCCGAACTCCGTCGCGGCGACCTGCTGATCGCGGTGACCACCGGCGGGCAGAGTCCCGGCCTCGCCGGGCGGATCCGCGACCATATCGGCACGCTGTTCGGCCCGGAATGGGCGGAACGGCTGGCCGCGCTCGGCGCGCGCCGGCGTGACTGGCGGGCGGCGGGGCACGATCTGCCGGAACTCGCCCGCCGCACCGAGGCGGCGCTCGCCGAAGCCGGGTGGCTGGCATGACCGGCACTCCCACCCTCGCCCCGACCCTGGCGCGTGCCGCCGCGCTGCTGCGCGCGCCCGCGTTCGATCCCGGTTCGGTCTGGCTGGCGGGCGCCGGGCCGGGCGATCCCGGCCTGCTGACGCTGCACGCCGCGCATGCGCTCGGCCGCGCCGATGTGGTGCTGCACGACGCGCTGGTGCCGGCGGAGATCCTGGCGCTCGCCGCCGGCAGGCTGGAATCGGTGGGCAAGCGGGCCGGCGGGACGCGCACGCACCAGTTGCGGATCAACCAGCGGATGATCGCGCTGGCCCGCCAGGGGCTCCGCGTGCTGCGCCTGAAGGGCGGGGACCCGCTGGTGTTCGGCCGTGGCGGGGAGGAAGCGCTCGCGCTGGTCGCTGCCGGCATTCCGTTCCGCATCGTC
>JAJZVS010000137.1 GCA_021845555.1 Pseudomonadota bacterium | reverse complement strand
CAGGCCGCGTTCGGGTCCCCGCTGCCCTGCACCTTCGTTCATCCCTCCGCCGGCGTCGCACTGCTGAAGGACCGCGACGGCGCCACGCAGTTCCTGCTGATCCCCACCGCGCGGGTCACCGGGATCGAGGACCCTGCCGTCCGCGCGCCGCGCGCGCCCGATTACTTCGCCGCCGCCTGGGCGGCGCGGGGGAACGTGGAGGCGCTGCTCGATCGCGCGCTGCCGCGGCGGGACCTGTCGCTGGCGGTGAATTCGATCGACGGGCGCACGCAGAATCAGTTGCATATCCATATCGATTGCGTGCGCGCGGACGTGCGGGACGCGTTGGCGGCACAGACCCGGGCGCTCGGGCCGCGCTGGACGCCGTTTCCGCTCCCCCTGGCCGCGCACCGCTACCTGGTGCGGTTCGTCGCCAGCCAGGATCTGCGCGGGGTCAATCCGTTCGTCCTGCTGGCGGACGGCGTGCCGGCGGCCCGGGCGGCGATGGGGCGGATGACGCTGGTGGCGGTGGGGGCGACGGACGCCAGCGGGCGACGGGGCTTCGCGCTGCTGGCGGGGCGGGCCGACCTCGCGGCGGGGGATCGCGGGGCCGGGGAGGAGCTCCAGGATCATGGATGCGCGGTGGGACACGCGCCGAACCGGTAAGGACTCCCCGGAAACCCGGCCCGTACGGCACCCTGCCGGGCCTATCGGGTCAGGATCCCTGCCCTTTCGTTCGCGCGGCGCCCTGCATACAGCGCCAACCGCCGGGCGGCGGCCGGCGCCTCTTGTGCCGTGACGGCGGCGGCGGAGGCCGGCAGTTCGTCCGCGCGCCAGCAGGCGGCCAGCTGGCCGCGGGCTTGTTCCGTGAGCGGCGGGGCTTCCTGCGTGCAGCGTGGAATGACGAACGGGCAGCGCGGGTGGAACGCGCAGCCGGTGGGCGGGTCGAGCGGGCTGGGCGGCTCCGGCGCCGGCGGACGCGGCGGTGGCCGGCGTGGCTCGGGCCGCGGCACCGACGCGAGCAGATGGCGCGTATAGGGGTGCGCGGGCGCGGCAAACAGCATGGCGGCCGGCGCAAGCTCCACGATCCGGCCGAGGTACATCACCGCCACCCGGTCGGCGATGTGGCGCACCACCGCCAGGTCGTGGGCGATGAACAGGTAGGACAGCCTCATCCGCGCTTGCAGGTCCTGCAACAGGTTGATCACCTGCGCCTGGACCGAGACATCGAGCGCCGAGACCGGCTCGTCGCAGACGATCAGCGCCGGTTCCAGCGCGAGAGCGCGGGCGATGCCGATACGCTGGCGCTGCCCGCCGGAGAACTGGTGCGGGTAGCGCGTCGCGTGTTCCGGCGACAATCCGACCAGCGACAGTAGCTCCGTCACCCGGGCGTGGCGCGCGGCGGAATCGCCGATCCCGTGCAGGATCAGCGGTTCTTCGACGATGGAATCGACGCGCTGGCGCGGATCGAGCGAGGCGAACGGGTCCTGAAAGATCATCTGCATGCGCCGGCGCAGCCCGCGCAGGGCGGCGCCACGCAGGGCGGTGATGTCGTTGCCCTCGAACCGGATCGTTCCGGCGCTGGGTTCGAGCAGCCGCAGCACCATGCGCGCGGTGGTGGATTTGCCGCAGCCGGATTCGCCCACCAGGGCGAGCGTTTCGCCCCGCGCGACGGTGAAGGAGATGCGATCGACCGCCCGCACGCGCCCCACCTCGCGGGCGCGGATCAGGCCGCGGCGGACCGCGAAATCCCGTGCCAGGCCTTCGACCTCCAGCAGCGGTGCGGTCATGGCGCGGCCGCCACTTCGCTCACTGAGGCCTCGACCGGCGCGCGGAGGCAGGCCACCTGGTGCTCAGCGCCGATCGCGCGCAGCGCCACGTCGGCCTGCATGCATGCCGGGGCGGCGAAGACGCAGCGCGGGTGGAAGCGGCAGCCGGGGGGCAGCGCGTCGGCTTGCGGCATGGTGCCCTCGATGGTCGGCAGCCGCTCCGTATGTCCGTCGAGCCGCGGCAGGCTGCCGAGCAGGCCAAGCGTGTAGGGGTGCTGCGGGTCGCCGAACAGGGCTGCCACCGGCGCCTGTTCCACCACGCGCCCCGCATACATCACCGCCACCTCGTCGGCCATTTCCGCCACCACGCCAAGGTCGTGCGTGATCAGGATCAGCGCCATGCCGGTCTCGGCCTGCAACATGCGCAGAAGATCCAGGATCTCCGCCTGCACCGTCACATCCAGCGCGGTGGTCGGCTCGTCGGCGATCAGCAGATCGGGCGCGCAGGCCAGCGCCATCGCGATCATCACCCGCTGACGCTGCCCGCCCGACAGCAGGTGCGGGTAGTCGTGGAACCGCCGCGCCGCATCGGGAATCCGCACCCGGCCAAGCGCGGCGATGGCGCGGGCTTCGAGTTCCGCGCGTGGGGCGGGTTCATGCGCGGCGATCGCCTCCATGATCTGGTCGCCCACCGTGTAGGCGGGGTTGAGGCTGGTCATCGGCTCCTGGAAGATCATCGCGATGCGTTTCCCCCGCAGCGCGCGCATGCGGGCTTCCGGCAGGGAACGCAGGTCGGTGCCGTCGAACCGGATCGTTCCGGCCCGGATGCGCGCCGCCGGCGGCAGCAGCCGCATCAGCGACAGCGACAGCACGGATTTGCCCGAGCCCGATTCGCCGACGATGCCGAGCGTGCGTCCACGTCCCAGCCGGAGGCTGACCCCATCGACCGCCGCGGCCTCACCGCCGGCGGCGGGAAAGGTGGTGCGCAGTCCCTCGATATGCAGCAGCTCGGCCGTCATGTGCGGTCCCGTTGGCGGAAACACGCAGATAGCGCGGGGGCGCCCGAGGGGGAAGCCGCCAGGAACCGGCTTGCCGCCGCGCCGGGGCCGGCGCATGCTGCCACGCAACATCCGCGCCCTGCCAAGGACCTCGCCATGCGCAAGCTGCTGCTCGCCCTCGGTCTTCTGTGTGCCAGCCTCGCCCCGGCGCTCGCCGCGCCGCCGACCACCTTGCGCATCGGCCTGCGGGAAGACCCCGACATCCTCGACCCGACGCTCAGCGGCAGCTACGTCGGGCGCATCGTGTTCGCCGGCATGTGCGACAAGCTGTTCGACTACAACACGAAGCTGGAGATCGTGCCGCAGCTCGCCACCAGCTACACCTACAAGGACCCCACCCACCTGATCCTGCACCTGCGCCCTGGCGTCCTGTTCCAGGACGGCGAGAAGTTCGACGCGGCGGCGGTGAAGGCCACGCTGGAGCGCGACCTGACCATGCCGGGCAGCCTGCGGCGCGGCCAGATCAACGACATCACTTCCATCAACGTGATCGATCCGCTGACCGTGGAGATCGTGCTGAAGCAGCCGGACTCGCCGCTGCTGGCGCAACTCGCCGGCCGGCCGGGGATCATGCTGGCGCCGAAGGCGATCGCCTCCGAGGGCCGCCAGTTCGGCCTGCATCCGGTCTGCGCCGGGCCGTTCCGCTTCGTCAGCCGGGTGCCGCAGCAGAAGATCGTGCTGGAGAAGTTCAAGCGCTACTGGGATGCGAAGGCCATCCATTTCGACCGGCTGGTCTATGAGCCGATCGTCAATTCCGCCGTGCGGCTCGCCAACCTGCAATCCGGCGCGCTCGACCTGGTGGAGTTCATCGTGCCGACCGACGTGGCGGCGGTGGAGAAGGACCCGAAGCTGCGCATCGCGATGGACGACGCGCTCGGCTATCTCAACGTGATCTTCAATGTCGGCAACGGGCCGGAAGCGAAAACACCGATCGGGGAGCAGGCGAAGCTGCGCCGGGCGTTCGGCCTGACGCTCGACCGGCAGGCGCTGGTGAACGCGGTGTACAAGGGTCTCTATGCACCGGTCGCCCAGGCCAATGCGCCGAGCTCGCGCTTCTACATTCCCGCGATCCAGCCGCCCAAGCGCAACATCGCCGAGGCGAAGAAGCTGATCGCCGAGACGCATGTGCCGACGCCGATCCACCTTACGCTGATGGTGCCGAACAGCCCCGACCTGTTGCAGGTGGCGCAGATCATGCAGGCGATGGCGGCCCCGGCCGGGTTCGACGTGAAGATCCAGGCGACCGAGTTCGCCTCCGCCCTGGCTGCCGCGCGGGCCGGGCAGTTCCAGGCGTTCCTCATCATGTGGTCGGGCCGGGCCGACGCGGACGGGAACATGTATTCGTTCCTGCATTCCGGCTACGGCTTCAACTACGGGCACTACGATTCGCCGGTCGTGGACAAGCTGCTCGACGAATCCCGCATTCACCAGAAGCTGGCGACCCGGAAGGCGATCTATGCCAAGGTCTTTGCCCAGGTGAACGAGGACGCGCCGGTGATCTATCTCTGGGCACAGAAGAACATCGTCGGGCTGAAGAAGTCGCTGCTCGGCTTCCGCCAGGTGCCGGACGGGATCATCCGCGTCCAGGGCCTGCATTTCGCCAACTAGGCAGGCACGGGGATGCAGGGGCAGGGGCGGATCGGCGCGCGCCTCGCGCAGGCGGTGCCGACCATCCTGCTGCTGAGCGTGATCGTGTTCGGCTTGCAGCAGTTGATGCCCGGCGACCCGGCGCTGATCATCGCCGGGGAGGCCGCGGGCGATCCGCATGTGGTGGCGCAGATCCGCGCCCACCTGCATCTCGATGCGCCGATCGCCTTGCAATACCTGCGCTGGCTGTGGGGCGTGCTGCACGGCAACCTCGGCTATTCCTGGCGGCTCGATGAGCCGGTCACGGCGCTGGTCGCGCAGAAGCTGCCCGTCACCTTGCAGCTTTCGGCGATGGCGTTCCTGTTCGCGGTAGTGATCGGCGTACCAGCCGGCGTGATCTCGGCGGTGAAGCGGGACACGGTGTGGGATTTCATCGCCAACGGGGTGGGGCTGTTCGGCCTGTCGATCCCGACGTTCTGGCTGGGGATCGTGCTGATCCTGGTGGTCTCGGTCGATCTCGGCTGGCTGCCGCCCTCGGGCTACGTGCCGCTGATGCAGGATCCGCTGCGCTCGCTCGCCACCACGATCATGCCCGCCTTCGTGCTCGGCAACGCGATCGCCGCGACCTTCATGCGCCACACCCGCAGCGCCATGCTGAGCGCGATGGAGCAGGACTACGTCCGCACCGCGCGGGCCAAGGGCCTGTCGGAGCCCCGGGTGGTGCTGCGCCATGCGCTGCGCAACGCGCTGATCCCGGTGGTGACGCTGGGCGGGCTGCAGCTCGGCACCTTGCTGTCGGGCGCGGTGCTGACCGAGCAGGTGTTCGGCGTGCCGGGCTTCGGCAAGCTGGTGGTCGATTCGGTGTTCAACCGCGACTATCCGGTGATCCAGGGCGTCGTGCTGGTGACCGGCGCGCTGTATATCGCGCTCAACCTGCTGACCGATCTGCTCTACGTGTTGATCAACCCGCGGCTGCGCGCGGCATGAGTGCGACCGCGGTCACCGCCCGACCGGCGGCGCGCGCGCCCAGCCCGTTCCGCCTGGCGATGGGGCGCTTCGCCGCGCGGCGGGCGGCGCTGCTCGGCCTGGGGTTGGTGGCGCTGGTGGTGGGCGCGGCGGTATTCGCACGGCTGATCGCCCCGATCGGACCCACGGCGGCGGACTGGTCGGCGATCCGGCTCGCGCCCTCGGCGGCGCATTGGTTCGGCACGGACGAAGTGGGGCGCGACGAGTTCGCCCGCGTGGTGTTCGGCGCGCGGGCCAGCCTGCTGGCCGGCGTGGTGTCGGTGCTGATCGCCAGCGCGATCGGCGTGCCGGCGGGCATTCTCGCCGGCGTGGCCGGCGGTTGGACGGACGCGGTGCTCAGCCGCATCGTCGATGCGATGCTGGCGATTCCGTTCCTCATCCTGGCGATCGCGCTGGCCGCGTTCCTCGGCCCCAACCTGCGCAACGCGATGATCGCGATCGGCATCACCACCGCGCCCGTGCTGATGCGCGTGGCGCGCGCCGCCACGCTGGACGTGATGACGCAGGACTACATCGAGGCGGCGCGGGCGCTGGGCAACCCGCCGTGGCGGCTGGCGCTGCGCCATGTGGTGCCGAACATCCTGCCGCCGCTGCTGGTGCAATCGACGCTGGCGATCGCCTCGGCGATCATCGCCGAGGCCAGCCTGTCGTTCCTGGGCCTGGGCGAGCAACCACCGACGCCGTCCTGGGGAGCGATGCTGAACGCGGCGCAGCAGTTCCTGACCCAATCGCCGTGGCTGGCGACGTTTCCGGGGCTGGCGATCTTCATCACCGTGCTGGGGTTCAACCTGGTGGGGGACGGGCTGCGGGACGCGCTCGACCCGCGGCGGGCGGGGCGGTAGGCCGAAACACCTGTCTGCACCGGCGGACAGAGATTTTTCTTGCACTCGCCGGGCGGGCAATAAACAATCCCTCCAACACCGGGCGCGACCCCGGAAGGAACTTTGCCGGAGGGAACCATCGATGGGGAACATGGATCGGCGCGCGGGGGGCGGCGTGGCCCTGGGCCGGCGTGCCGTGCTCGGCGGCGCGGCGGCAGTCGGCGCGGCCGGAATGTTGGGCGCGGGTCGCGCCTTGGCCGCGCAGGACGTTCAGCTTCCGTTCGCCAACGGGATGCGCCCCGTGGCGCCCGCCGGGATGTTCCCCGGCAAGGGGGAGATGATCCTCCAGCGCGTCCGCGCACCGCTGCTGGAAACCCCGTGGGAGGTCTACCGCAAGCATCTCTTCATCCCCAACGACCAGACCTACGTGCGCTGGCACATCCCCGATTTCCCGACATCGATCGACGTCAAGAAATACCGCCTGCGCATCAACGGCGATGTGGCGCACCCGTTCGAACTGACGCTGGATGAGCTGGTGAAGCGCTTCCCCGCGGTGCAGACCGCGGCGATCAACCAATGCTCCGGCAACAGCCGCGGCTTCATCGATCCGCGCGTGCCCGGCGCGCAATGGGGCAACGGCGCGATGTACAACGCGCTCTGGACCGGCGTGCGGCTGCGCGACCTGCTGGCGCATGCCGGGGTGAAGCCGGGCGCCACCCATGTGGCGTTCCATAACATCGAGCAGCTGATCGACCCGATCCCGCCGCACGCGCTGTTCTACAAGGTGCTGCCGCTGGCGCGCGCCAACGACGAATCGACGCTGGTCGCCTATGAGATGAACCGCTCGGAACTGCCGCTGCTCAACGGCTTCCCGATCCGCCTGGTGGTGCCCGGCTGGTACGCGACCTACTGGGTGAAGATGCTGACCGAGATCACGGTCACCACCCATCCCGGCACCGGCTTCTGGATGAACCCGGCCTACACGATCCCCGATACGCCGAACGGGTCGATGAAGCCTGGCGAGACGGGCCTCAAGATGGTGCCGATCAACGCCATGGACCCGCGCAGCTTCATCACCAGCCTGGTGTCGGGGGAGACGATTCCGGCGCACAAGCCTTCGGTGTTGCGCGGCTTCGCCTTCGGCGGCGGCAGCGCGCTGAAATCCGTCGCCGTCTCGGCCGACAACGGCGCCAGCTGGAAGGACGCCGCGCTGGGCAAGGACTGGGGGGCTTATGGCTCGCGCGAGTGGCACCTGCCGTTCACGCCGGGCAAGCCGGGGCCGGTCCGCCTGATGGTCCGCGCGTCCAACGCCGCCGGCGCGGTGCAGCCGATGGTGGCCGGGTGGAACCCGGGCGGCTTCATGTACAACGCGATCGAGCATGTCGATGTCCAGGCGGTTTGAGCAACGCAGGCAAGGGAGAACGATCATGAACGCACGTCTTCCGGTCCTGGTTCTGGCGGCGGCGCTCGCCGGCGGCGCGCTGGCGCTGGCGCAGCACGCCCGCGCGAGCGCCAACGGTGCCGTCACGTGGAAATCGCAGAGCGTCGATCTGCCGTATCCCGGCCCGCATTTCAGCGGGGAGGGGGCGGCGCTGCTGAACCCGAGCTGCAGCACCTGCCATTCCGCCGACTTCGTGAACGGCCAGCCGCATCTGCCATTGGCGACCTGGAAGATGGAGGTGCTGAAGATGAAGAACGTCTTCCACGCGCCCGTGGAGGCGAAGAACGTGGACGCGCTGGCGAAGGCCCTGTTCGATCGGCATCCGGCGCCGGCGAAGTAGCGGGGGCGGCGTTCATCGGCGGGTAACTTCTCGCCGCTACCCGTTCGCCCCGACCGACCGATCCGTGTCGGGGCGAACGGGACGATGCCGATGAGCGAGGACACACGCGCGACGGGTCCGGCGACCCTGCGTGCCGGCGCCACCCTGCGGGCGAAGCTGCTGGGGGTGGTCGCGGCGCTCGCCGCCACGCTGGTGGTGATCTCGGCCACCACGCTTGGGATCGGCCTGCGCCAGCAGGCAAACATCACGCGGGTGGAGGTGCGGTCGCTGGCGATCGCCCACGAGCTCGTTCCGCTGATGCAGGCGATCCGCGACATCCAGGTGGATATCGTCCAGGTGCAGCAGTTCCTGACCGACGCCTCCGCCACCCATCATCTCGACAGCTTCCAGGACGCCGAGAAATACAGCCGCGACTTCGCCCGCCAGGCGACGACGATCGACGCCCTTCTGGACCGTTTGCGGCGGCAGCAGCCGGCGGAGCGGGCGCGGCTCGACGGCATGCGGACGGCGCTGGCGGGCATCGTCACGACGTTCGCGCGCTACCACGACCTCGGGGTGGCGATGGCGCATGTGTATATCGATCAGGGCACCGTTGCCGGGAACGTCCAGATGGCGCGGTTCGACCCGCTGGCGGACGGGTTGTTCCGCCAGATGGACGGGCTGCTGGCCCAGGTGCGCGGGCTGATCGATGCCGGCACCCGGGCGGAGCTGGCCGAGGTGACCGCCACCCATCGCCTGTCGAACACTCTGGGGCAGGCGGTCGCGGGGTTGGCGCTGTTCGGCCTGCTGGTCTGCGCCCTGGCGTTCGTGACCGTGATCCTCGGGGTGACCCGGCCGCTCGGGCAGATGACGGCGGCGATGCGCCGGCTGGCCGCGGGCGATGACGACGCGACGATCCCGGCGGCGGCGCGGCGCGACGAGCTCGGCGCGATGGCGGCGGCGCTGCACGTGTTCCAAGCCAACGCGCGCGACCGCCGGCGGCTGGAGCAGGAACAGGCGGCGGCGGCGGAGCAGGCGGTGATCCAGCGCCGTCAGGCGGTTCTGGCGATGGCGGAGACGGTGGAGCGGGACACGCGGCAGACGCTCGACCAGGTGACGGCGCGGACCGAGGCGATGGCGCGGGACGCCGAAGGCATGGCGGCTTCGGCCGGGCGGGTCGGCGCCGACGCCGGCAACGTGGCCGCGGCGGCGCAGCAGGCGCTGGCCACCGCGCAGGCAGTCGGCGCGGCCAGCGAGCAGCTCGCCGCC
>JAJZVS010000136.1 GCA_021845555.1 Pseudomonadota bacterium | reverse complement strand
CGGGATCAATCCGAGAATGTCGACGACACCATCCTCTGCGCGTTCGTAGACCAGGATGTGGCGTGGCTTATGCACCCGGCCCGGCGGGTCATCGACGCGGGCACGGCTGTGCCGGATGTGGTAGAATAGCGCCCGCGGGTCGATCTGCGGTTCGGACATAGTGCCCGGCCTGCGATGGTTGTCGGCAACGTCCTGCATCGCCTGAACGATGAGAGCGGCGTAACGGTCTCGCGCTGCGGCGCCGAACGCCTGCTCGCTTTCGTCCAGCAGGGCGAGCATGCGGGCCTCGACGTGGGCGGGTAGGCGGTAGATGCCTACGTCAGCGGGCATCTACCGGACGCGGCGCGGCACCGCGGCGCGTCAGGCGGCCAAGGAGTGCCTCGCTGTCCTCCGGCCCGGTGACAGTGGTGTAGTCACCCTGGGCGATCGCCTGCCGACCCTCCTGGATGACGGCACGAATCGCGGCAATCTGCTCACGCTCAGCCGCCAGGTCGACTTCGTAGCGACGCAGCGCCTCGCGCACGACCTCGCTCGCGTTCTGGTGGCGCCCGCTGCGCACCTGGGTGTCGACGAAGGTGCTCAGATGGGTGGTGAGGTTCACATTGCGGCCAGGCATTGGCGGCCCTCCCAAAAGGGTTGGCCCCGAATCTAGTCACCCTGTCAGAGATTGACAATACGGCTCGGACTCGCCGCGGCCCAGGCCTCTGACTCGCTTCAAGGCGGGTATCGGCAGGAACCGATCGATCTGTCGGCGCCCCCTCCGGTGGCCGTACCTTCGTCCTACGCCAGCGGCAGCGTTCAGCCCGTTCCCTCCGACACCGCCGGGGCAAACGGGCCGGGATCAGCGCCCCGCCGCGCCGACCGCATGAAACAGCGCCGCCGGCAGCGCGCCGCCCACCACGCCGCGCATCGGCCGGTCGTCGTCGTTGCCGAGCCACACGCCGATCACCCGCCCGCCCGGCCGCCCCGGCGTGCCGACGAACCCCACGAACCAGGCGTCGCGATAGTCCTGGGTGGTGCCGGTCTTGCCGGCCACGATCCGACCCGGGATCGCCGCCGCCCGCCCGGTGCCCTGCCGCACCACCGCCCCCAGCATCCGCGCCATCATCGCCGCCAGCGCCGGGGCGATCACCGGCACCGGGGTGGGCGGGGCCAGCAACCCACGGTGCCCGCCGGCGTCGATCGCCGTCAGCCCGAACGGGGTCACGCGCTGCCCGCCGTTGAAGAACGCGGCATAGGCGGCGGTCAGTTCCAGCAGCCCCACATTGGCGGTGCCCAGCGCGATCGAGGCGTTGTCGGGCAGCCGGTCGGCAATGCCGAGCCGATGCGCGACCGCCGCCACCGCGCGCGGCCCGCCGGCGCGCAGCAGCAACCGCACCGCGGCGGTGTTGATCGACTGCGCCAACGCCTGTTCGACCGTGATCTCGCCCAGATAGCGCCGCTCGTAATCCCGCGGGTGCCAGTTCCCGAGGCGGATCGGCGCGTCCAGCACCAGATCGTCCGGGCGCACGCCGCGTTCCAGCGCCGCCAGCCAGACGAAGGGCTTGAAGGCGGAACCGGGCGGGCGGCGCGCCTCGGTCGCGCGGTTGTAGGAACTGTCCTGGTAGTCCGCCCCGCCCACCATCGCGCGCACCGCCCCGGTGGCGGCATCGAGCACCACCACCGCCCCCTCGCTCACGCCGCGCGTCGCGCCGGGGCCGGCGAGCAGCGCCCGCAGCGCCGCCTCCGCCGCCGCCTGCGTGCGGCCATCGAGCGTGGTCGCCAGGCTGGCGTCCTCGCCGGGCGGCAGCAGCGTATCCGCCTGGCCGGCCGCCCAATCGGCGAACCAGCCGGCCGCCATCGGCCGTGTGCGCGGGAAAGCGATCTGGCCCGCCGCCTGCGCCGCCGCCGCCGGAGTCAGATCGCCCGCGCGCACCATCGCCGCCAGCACCTGCCGCCCCCGCGCCGCCGCCGCGGCGGGATCGGCGCGCGGATTGAAGCGGGAGGGCGCGCGCGGCAAGCCCACCAGCACCGCCGCCTGCCACAGGGTCAGCCGCGCCGCCGGCACGTCGAAATAGACCCGCGCCGCCGCGTCGATCCCCCAGGCGCCGGCGCCGAAATAAACCCGGTTCAGCCAGATCTCGAGGATCTGCCGCTTGGTGTAATGTGCATCCAGCCAGAAGGTCAGCAGCAGTTCCTGCACCTTGCGCCGGAGGGTGCGCGCATCGGTCAGGAACAGGTTCTTGGCCACCTGCTGGGTGATCGTCGAGCCGCCCTGAACCACCCGGAAATGGATCAGGTCCACTATCGCCGCGCGCAGGATGCCGATCGGGTCGATGCCGGGTTCCGACCAGAAGCGCCGGTCCTCGATCGCGACCGCCGCCTGCCCCACGTAGGGCGGCAGCTGGGCGAGATGCACCGGGGTGCCGACGATGTCGCCGAAGCGGGCGAACACCGCCCCGGTGGAGTCGCGCAGCGTCAGGCTGGGACGGCGGGAGGGAGCCAGCGCCTCCGCCGGACGCGGCAGGTCGCGCGCGAACCACAGCAGCAGCAGCGCGGCCACGACGGCGCCCCAGATCGTCGCGATCACACCGAGCCGCAGCAGCCGCCAGCGCAGCCGCCGGCGCGGCCGGGCGGCCCGGCGGACGGGCGAGGGCTGCCCGGCGCCATCCCGGGCCTGCCCCTGCGCCGGCGGGCGCCCCGACGTGCGCAGCGGCGCCGTGCCGGCCCGGGAAGGCGCGGCGCGGCCGGGCGTACCCGGTGCGTCGGGGGGACGAGAGGCGCGCGGCATCGCAACTCCAGACGTGCGAAGCCCGTGCTACGCGAAGCGCGCGCCACGGGACAGATGCCCGCGCGCACCGCGCGACAGACGCCCGCGCGCACCGCGCGACAGACGCCCGCGCGCACCGCGCGACAGACGCCCGCGCGCGGCAGGTTTCGCGGCGCTCATCCCGGCGGATGGACCCACCCCGCCTCCCGCGGCAGCGCGGTCTGGCCCAGCACCCAGCCCTCCCAGCGCGCGATCCAGGGATCGGCGGGCGCGGTATCGGGCAGGCGTCCGTCGATCACCGCCAGCACCGCGAGCACGCCCAGCACGCAATCGAACCGGTCCTCCCCGGCGGCATCGGCGCCGAAGCCGACGGCGATCGCCGCGGCCAGCGCCGGCGCAGGCGTGGCGCGCGCCAGCGCCAGCGCGGCGGACAGCGGGCCGGCCAGCGCGGCGCGGTCGGCCTGGCGGCGCTTGCTGCCCGCCAGCCGCAGACCGAGCAGGCGCAGCGCCTCCGCCGGGTAGGTCTCGGCGATCGCCACCGCGCCCGGCGCCAGCAGGTCCCGGAACGGGCCGGCGAACGGCCACAGCAGTGGCGGCGCCGGGGCGGCCAGCGCCGGCAACAGCAGATCCCGCCAGGCCGCGATCGCCGCCTTGCCGGTCTGATTGGCGCCCAGCGTCCAGAACAGCGGCGCCCCGGCCGGGCGCAGCACGGTGGCACGGTCGCAGGCGCGCGACAGCGCGGAAGGACCGCCGAGGCCGAGTGCGGCGGCATGGGCGGCGCGGGTCATGCCGCGCACCCCGCGCGCCGGGTAGAACGGACGCTCCGGCCCGACCTCCGTCAGCGTCGCGCACACGTCGAAGAATGCCGGGCGGGCGGCCAACCCGGCGAGGAAGGCAGGGAAATCCACCTCCGTGCGGGTGCCCGCATAGGCGCGCGGCAGACCGAGCGGGAAATCCACCCCCAACGCCACCGGCCGGCCGGCAGCGGCGGCGCGCAGCCGATCGAGCAGGGTGGCAACCTCGCCCACCGGCACCGGGGCGCCGATGCGCCAACCGCCGCGCCCCGGCCGGGCCACGGCCATCCAGCGCTTGGCCGGCGCGACGCTCCAATCGGCATGCACAGCCAAGGGGGACGCGACCGAAGGGGACGCGACCGAAGGGGGCACGACCGAAGGGGGCACGACCGAAGGGGGCACGACCGAAGGGGGCACGACCGAAGGGGGCACGACAATCGGCGGGAGCGCCGGCGCGGCCACGCGCGGGCGGCGGGCTACAGCGGCTTGTGGGCCCGGTCGATCAGCCGGGCCAGCAGGCCGGGCTTGCGCGCCGCCGGGCGCGCGGCCTCGGCCGCCTTGCGCTCGGCCCGCGCCGCGTCCTCCTGCGCGCGGGCCTTGTCGGCCAGCCATCGGTCCAGGCTGACGCCGGCCTTCGCGGCACGCTTCGCTTCGTAGGCGCGCTGGCCCGCGGTCAATTCTCGTGTGGACTTGCTCATGGCCGCTTTCTGGCAGCGGGCGCGGCCAGGTTCAAGCCGGCCAACGACGTTTCGTCGCGCGCCGCGCATCGGCGCTGGCATCGCCGCGCGGTCGGCGTAACATGCGGCGCCGCCGGCCGCCCCGGCCCTGGGCGGCGAGGACACAGGAGAGTCTCATGGCCACTGCTCCGCGTTCCCCTCGCGGCGCCGCCGCAGGCAGCGATTTCGACGTCACCCGGTTCTTCGCCGACCTGAAACTGCCGGCGATGCCCGATCTCGATGCGCTCGCCGCCGCCAACCGGCGCAATATGGAGGCGCTGACCGCGGCCAACCGGGTGGCGCTCGAAGGCGCCCAGGCGGTGGCCAAGCGGCACATGGAGATCATGCAGCAGTCGCTTGCCGAAATGACCGAGGCGATGAAGGCGCTGTCCAGCACCGAGACGCCGCAGGCCAAGGCAGCCAAGCAGGCCGAGCTCGCCAAGGCCGCCTATGAGCGGGCGGTGGCGAACCTCAAGGAGGTGGGCGATCTGATCCAGCGCTCCAACGCCGAGGCGGTCGGGCTCATCAACCAACGCTTCACCGCGGCAATGGATGAAATCAAGGCGCTGGCCCAGAAGACGTAGCCGCGCGCCGCGCTGAAACCGCCCGATCGCCGGCCCCTTCGCCTCTCCCGCTCGCGGGAGAGGTGACCGGGAGCGGACTCCAGTCGGAACGGGGCGGGCCGTCGCCCCGCCAGGGCCTGTCGTGCATTGCGCCAAATCGCGGTTGCGGTGAGGTGGATGGCGGCGAGGAGGTTCCTTGCGGTCTTGTCGCAGCGGGTGGCGATGGCCCGGAACTGCTTGAGTTTGGCGAAGAACCTCCCGATCGGATGACGCGCCTTATAGGGGGCGCGGGCGAACCTCCGCGGCGACCGCCGATTGGCGCGCGGCGCGATCACCGCCGTTTTGCCCCTGGCGGCGAGCGGTTCGAGTACCCGCCCGTCGGCGTCGAACGCCTTGTCGGCGATCAGGATGCCGGCCTGCATTGAGGTGGCAGATGATCGGCGCCCACCGGATCATGCGCCTCGCCCCCGGTCAGTAAGAACGCGGCCGGATTGCCCGAAGCATCCACCAAGGTAGAAATCTTGGTGCTCAATCCACCGCGCGAGCGGCCGATCGCCTGGTCCGCACCGAGTTTTTCGGGCGTCGGCGCAATGTTCGGCACGCAGGATGGTGCTGTCGATCATCGCTTATTCGTTGTCGGCCTCCGCCGCGAGGGCCTGGAACAAGCGCTGGCGAAGGGCTGGGCCGCGACTACAGCAACGTGCATGCGGATGTGCGGGCGGAGTACGATACGATCGAGACACGGATTGCGATTTGACGGCCCGCGGGATGTTCCGATGCCGGGGTCAGTCTTCCCGCACCCGGCGGCGGCTGGCGGCAGCGGCGAGCAGCACCACTCCGGCCCCGAGCAGCGCGGCGGAACCTGGTTCCGGCGTCGGACTGGCGGTGAGGGAACTGATGGAAACGTAGCCGTTGCCGGATTGATAGCCGGAGACCAGGGAGATCGGAGTGACGCCGGCAGCGAGGAAGGAGCCGCCCCCGCCGCCGCCAAAGTAATATGCGCCGCCGCCGCCGCCGCCGTAGCCACCCCCGCCACCGCCGGACCGGAGACCTCCGCCGCCGCCGCCGCCAAATCCGCCGTAGCCGCCACCAGAGAGCTGGCCATTATACAAAGAGTTAGCGGCACCCGCGCCGCCCGCGCCGCCTGCGGTCGCGGCAGCCCCGCCCGTGGCTGCCGCATAGGGCGACGTGTACGTCTGCGAGGCTGCGCCACCGGCGCCGGTCATGCCGCCGCCGCCTGCGGCGCGCACAGTGCCCGTGCCACCGTTGCCGCCCGCGCCGCCTTTTCCGCCCGTGCCGTAGCCGGACTGGCCGCTGGAGGCCGTTTGTCCCGGACCACCTGAGGTCGGACCCGAGCCATAGCCCGCGCCGCCGCCGCCGCCTGCCACGACCAGCGGGGCGCTCGCCGGGCCGACAACGAAGCTGCCGCCACCGCCACCGCTGCCGAAGGCCTCGCTGGTCGGATGACCGCCGACGCCGCCGGTCAGGATCGTCAGAACCTCGCCCGCGGTGAGCGATACCTGGCCTTCCGCCTTCGCGCCCTTGCCGCCGAAGGAGCCACCACCGCCTTGCGCGCCCTCGGCGAGGATATCGTAGACCCCGGTGGTCGCGACCGTGAAGGTTTGCGCGCCAGGACTGCTGGAGGTGAACACCGGCACTGCCAGCGCGGGGCTGGCAGCGGTGAGCACCGCGAGCAGGGACGTTCCGGCAAGGAGAGAGAACTTCACGATTTACGATCCCAGGTCAGTGGCAAACAACTGCGAAACGATGGCAGAGATTCCCGCCCCCGACAAGTCGAAAACGCGACGAGGACTCGTTTTGGTATTTAGCAATCGCTGCCCGGCCGGCCGGCCGCCGTCGGACGTCATGCCTCCGCCATCAAAGGCGCGGTGACTTTCTTGCGGCCAACGGCCGGGAAATCGCACGCCAGCAGGGGCTCTGCGGACATGGCGGCCGTGGCGCGCGTGATTGCTGGAACGGGATGGTCTCGACATCAAATCCCTAAACACAGACAATGCTTTACGCCACCTCCGCCAGCGAATCCCTGCAATGCCGCGAATAAAACGGGCTATGCCCCGATCCGCGCCCCCGGCGCCGGCGGCGGCGCAATCTCCTGCCCGCCGCCACGCCGCACCGCGAACACCGCCAGCCCGCGCCGCACCCGACCATCCGGTTGCAGCACGAACCACCCGTCCGCCCCGGCAAAGCCATGCGATGCCGTCAGCGCGTCCACCCCGTACCCGCCACCGGCCAGCACCCGCGCCAGTTCGGCCGCATCGAACGCCAGATCCGCCACCCCCGGCGGCGCGGCGCCATAGCGGGCACTGAACGCCTGCACGAAGCCGGCGCGCGCGGACGGCTCAGGCGCCGCATACCAGGCCCCCGGCAGCCGCCCGGACCCACTCGCCGGATCGGCCCACAGCGACGGACCGATAATCTGCACCGACGGCGGACCGACCACGTAATAAGCCAGGATGCTGGAAACCTCGTGCAGCGCCACCCCGGTATCGCCGAGCAGCAGCACATCGAACGGCGGCGGCGGCGGCACACTGCGCCCCAGCGCCGCCGCCTCCCGCCGCCCAGCCAAGGTGCCGGCCGCCCGCGCGGCGTGGATCTTCGCCTCGATCGGCCCCCACCGTCCGGCATAATCGGACAAGCCACGCGCAGTGGCGGTGATCGAAGCCATCCCCGCACCGTGAAACCGGATCGTCGGCGTGCCGAGGCCCGCCGCCGCGGTCGCGTCCGCCAAACCATGCGCCAGCGCCTGACCGAGCGGGGTCTCCGGCAGCAACGCCGCGAAACGGGACTTGCCCGCCGCCGCCGCCGCGCCCACCAGCCGCGCCACCTGCTCCCCCGGCGTGATCCCCAACACCCACACGCCCGGCCGCGCCACCACGGGATCGTTGGTGAACGCCAGCATCGGCACGCCCGCCGATTGCGCCGCCGGCGCCGCCGCCGCGGTCTCCGGCGCGGTCAGCGGCCCCAGGATCAGCCGCGCCCCGCCGGCCAGCGCCCCACGCACCGCACCCGCCGCGCCCTGCGGAGACCCGCCGGTATCCTGCACCAGCAACGGCGGCGCACCCGGCACCTCCAGCGCCAGCCGCGCCGCCTGCAACATCGGCTGACCCACGCTCGCGAGCGGCCCGCTCAGCGGCAACAGAATCGCCACCGGCTGCGCCGGCCCCGCGGTCGCGGCCGGCACGCGCGCGCCAAGCGGCTCCGGCGCCGCCCCTTCCGGCGCATAGCCGCCGGGCGCATATCCACCGGGCGCATATCCGGTTTCCGAGCCGGGACCGACCGCACAGGCCGATACCGCCAGGCTTCCGCCAAGGACCATGAATGCCCGACGACGCATCCGACGCATCTCCCGAACATCTGCCGGCGAAGTCCAACGCTCCGCCCGCCGGTCTTGTGCTGGTTTCCACGCCGATCGGCAACCTGGCCGATCTGCCCCCCCGCGCCCGCGACGCCCTCGCCGCGGCCGACCTCGTGCTGTGCGAGGACACCAGCCACACCGCCCGCCTGCTCACCGCGCTCGGTATCCACGCCCGCACCGAACCGCTGCACGAATATAACGAGGACGCGCGCATCCCCGCCGTGCTGTCCCGCCTCGCCGCCGGCCAAACCATCGTCCTGGTGTCCGACGCCGGCACGCCGCTCGTCTCCGACCCCGGCTACCGCCTGGTGCGCGCGGCGATCGCCGCCGAGCTGCCGCTCACCGCCATCCCCGGGCCGAACGCCGCCGTCACCGCACTCGTGCTCTCCGGCCTGCCGCCCCTGCCCTTCCTGGTGCTCGGCTTTCCCCCGCCGCGCCAGGCCGCCCGCGTCGCCGGCTTCCAGCGCCTGCGCGCCGCCGAACAAGCCGGACTGTGCGCCACGCTGATCTGGTACGAAGCCCCACACCGCCTGGCCGAAACCCTCGCCGATCTCGCAAACGTGTTCGGCGCCCGCCCCGCCGCCGTCGCCCGCGAACTGACGAAACGATTCGAGGAAATCCGCCGCGCCCCCCTCCCCACCCTCGCCGCCAGCTACGCCGCAACACCCCCGCGCGGCGAAATCACCATCCTCATCGGCCCCCCCGACCCCAACGAACCCACCACCAACGCCACCAACCTCGACACCCAACTCCTGGCCGCCCTCACCACCCACACCACCCGCGACGCCGCCGCCCTGATCGCCACCGCCACCGGCCTCCCCCGCAAACACGTCTACGCCCGCGCGCTCGCGCTGGCGGGGGGGAAAGAAGGCCAGGGGGCTTTGCCCCCTGGACCCCCACCAAGGGCTTAGCCCTTGGAACCATTGGGGGCTTCGCCAAGAAGGGGGCGCGACACGGACCATTCCAACGGCAGGGTCGCGCCCCCTTCTTGGCGAAGCCGTCAGCGGGGTCCAGGGGACTAGTCCCCTGGCGGGGGGTCCAGGGGGGCAGCGCCCCCCTGGCCTTCCTTTCCCTCACTCCGCCGC
>JAJZVS010000135.1 GCA_021845555.1 Pseudomonadota bacterium | reverse complement strand
GACCCACCCTTCATGGGTCAACACCAAGGGCAGTCGCAGGGGGCAGCGCCGCGACGCGGCCAGGCAGAGCAGCGGCCCGGCCGCGGGAATCACCCGATTGCCCGGCCTCAGCCGCGCGGGGGGATGAACGTCAGCACGAAGCTGACCGGCCGCGCCGTGTGGCCCCAGAACCGGTGCGCGAGCGTGATCTTCGCACGCGTCGTCTGCGGCGTGACGAAGCGGGCGGTGGCGTCCAGGCAGGTCTTGTCGCCCACGACGCAGATCGACAGCAGCCCGTGCCGCGCCAGCTTGCCCGGCGTCACCCACAGATTCTCGCTGTATTTGAACTGCGCGAAGGAATGCGGCCGGTCGGGGCTGTAGAAGGCCGTCTCGTTATCGTACCAATAGGTTCCCCCGACGTAGTCGAGCGGCAGCCCGGTCCGTTGGTGCCAGAGCCGGGTCGCCGCCACCGCCACTTCCTGGAACGGCGACTGCTTCATCCGCGCCGGCGAGTACCAGGTGCGCCAGTACGCGAACCCCGGCGCTACCACCAGCGCGCCAAGCGTCAGCGCGAAGGCGAGGCGGGAGCCGACCCGCCACAGCCGCGCCGTGTCCACCCCGCCCGCCAGTCGGATCGCCAGCAGCGGCAGCAGGGGAAACGTGCCGATCATCATCTCCGAGGTGATCGTGTTGCGCAGGATCAGCCCGGCGGCGAGCGTCACCAGCAGCGGGGTCAGCGTCAGCGTCGCCAGGATGCGGGTGGTGGTGCCGTCGCCCGGCCCCCGCGCGCGCGGGAAGCGCCAGGCGACCGCCCCGACCAGCAGCATCGGCGCGAGATTCATCCCGATCACATCGAAGAAGGCGGTCGCGGCGTGATCGCGCACCCAGGGCCAGGCCCAGCCGGTGGTCGTGTCGAGATAGCGCAGCGGCGGCGCCCGGTTGGCCACCAGCCACCAGACATGCGGGGCCAGGAGCACCGCGGCCGTCGCGGCCGAGATCCACGGGGCGCGGGAGAAGAAATAGGCGCGCCGTCGCGGGTGCTGCCACGCGGCCAGGAAGCAGGTGCCGACCAGGATCAGCGCATAGTATTTGGACAGCATCGCCAGCCCGACCCAGAGGCCGAAGGCCAGCGCGGGGCGCGCGCGTCCGGTCTGCACCGAGCGCATGAACCAGTGCAGCGTCCAGGGCCAGAGCGACAGGAAGATGATGTTGGCGTTGTACTTGTAGGCATAGAACGTATAGAGCGGCGTCAGCAGCAGCAGCACCCAGGCGGCCATCCGGGTCCGCCCGGTGGCGAAATCGCCGATCGCCGCCCAGGCGCCCCACAGGCCGATGCCCGCGTTCAGGCTGCTCAGCATCGCGAAGGCCCAGAGGCTGCGCGGGAAAACCCGGAACCAGATCCCGCAGATCCAGGCCCAGAACGGCGGGTGCTGGTTGTAGCCGAGCTGGAATTGCCTTCCCCAGGCGTAGGCCTCCGCCATGTCGTGTTTGATCGCGACCGGGGCCTCGGTGATGGCGAAATAGAGCGTCCAGGTCAGCACGAAGGCGGCGAGGAGCGCCAGGATGAGCGGCAGGCCCGGCTCTTCGCCGTCGGGCTCGCCTCGATCGGGTTCGGCGGTCGAGGCTGTCGCCAGGCGCCCCGCCATCGGGCGCGCGGGTTCCGCGACGTTCATGCGTTCGGTCTTTCCCTCGGGGCAGCAGGCGCGCGCGAGCGCGTGCCGGTGGGTCCAGCGGGGGGTTTAGCGCATCCCGCGGCGGCGCGCGCGGGGGCGGCGGATCAGGCGTGCCCGGCGGCGGCGGACAGCGCCAGCGGATCGATATGCAGACTGGCGAGCGCCTCGCGCCATTTGCTGTCGGTGCGCGCGTCGAACACCACACGCTCGTCCGCCGGGACCGTGAGCCAGGCGTTCTGCTGGATTTCCGCGTCCAGCTGGCCCGGCCCCCAGCCGGCGTAGCCGAGCGCGAGCAGGCCCTGGCGCGGCCCGCCGCCGCCGGCGATCGCCGCCAGCACGTCCAGGCTGGCGGTCAGCGCCAGGCGTTCGTTCACCCGCAGGCTGCCCTCCCCGGTCCAGTCGGCGGTGTGGAGCACGAAGCCGCGCGCGTTATCCACCGGGCCGCCGGCGCACAGCCGGATGCGCCGCGCCGGCGGCACCGGCGCGATCTCCAGCTGGCGCAGCAGCTCGTCGAAGCTCGGCTTCGCCAGCGGGCGGTTCAACACGAGGCCCATCGCGCCTTCCTCGGTATGCGCGCAGAGGTAGATGACGCTCTGGGCGAAGCGCGGATCGCCCATCGCCGGCATGGCGATGAGCAACTGGCCGGTGAAGAACCGGTTATCGCCCGGGGCGGTGGCCGTGGCGGGGGCGGGCGGACGGGGAAAGGGGCCTTTCATGGCCGATAATCTGGGGCGGCCCCGGTGCCGCCGCAAGCGGGAACGCAAGCAGCGTGACTCCGGCGCCGGGGGGCGTTAGGACAGGCGCCGGTCGGGACAGGCACACGGTCCAGCGGCACGGCGGCGGATCGATCCCGGCCGCCGCCGTGCATGGACCGCGCCGCGGCTGCGACCGACAGCAGAAACCACGAGGAGCGAGGCAAGCCATGACAATCAAGGTTGGGGATGCGATTCCCTCGATGAAACTGATGATGGCCACGGCGGAAGGGCCGAAGGAGATCACCACCGACGAGATCTTCAAGGGCAAGAAGGTGGTGCTGTTCGCGGTGCCGGGCGCCTTCACCCCCACCTGCAGCGCGCGTCACCTGCCGGGCTTCGTGCAGAACGCCGAGGCATTCCGCGCCAAGGGCGTCGATACCGTCGCCTGCATCTCGGTGAACGACGGGTTCGTGATGGGCGCCTGGGGCAAGGACCAGGGCACCGACGGCAAGGTGCTGATGCTGGCCGACGGCTCGGCGGCCTTCGCCAAGGCGCTGGGGCTGGAACTCGACCTGATGGCCCGCGGCATGGGCGTGCGCAGCCAGCGCTACGCGCTGGTGGCGCAGGACGGCAAGGTGACGCATCTGGCCGTGGAGCCGCCCGGCGGCTTCGAGGTCAGCAAGGCGGAATCGATTCTGGCGCAGGTGTAACTGGCCTGGGCTGAACCCGCCGCTCGATGCAATTCCGTCATGGCCGGGTCAGGACCGGCCATGACGGGAAAGCAACCGAATACTTCACGAAAGAAACGAGATCCTCGGGGCAGGCGCGTGATCGCCCGCCTCACCCCCGCGCCATCGCGCCCTGGCCGGCGCCGCCCACCCGCGGCGTGCCGGTGGTGCGCAGCCGGCTCGGCAGTTCGACATCGATCTCCAGCGTGGAGATCGGATCGCCGCGATCCAACTTGATCTGCACCTTGTCGCGATCGACTGACACATGCCGGGCGATCACCGCCAGGATTTCCTCCTGCAGGATCGCCACCAGGTCCGACCCGCCGACCGCGGCGCGCTCGTGCGCCAGCAGCACCTGCAAGCGCTCGCGCGCGACCGGCGCCGAGTCGCGCCGGCGGAACAGGGAGAGCAGGTTCATGCCACCGCCCTCCGCCCGAACAGCTTGCCGAAGAACCCGCGCTGCTCGGCCGGCAGGCTCACCTGGATCTGCTCGCCGCGCAGCCGCTTCACCGCCTCGGCATAGGCGCGCGCGGGCGCGCTGGTCGGGCTCGCCAGCGTCACCGGCGCGCCCAGATTGGAGGCCCGCAGCACATCCTGGCTTTCGGGGATGATGCCGAGCAGCGGAATCGACAGGATCTCCAGCACGTCCTCGACCTTCAGCATCTCCCCGCGCGCGGCGCGGGCCGCATCGTAGCGGGTCAGCAGCAGGTGCTTCGGCATCCGCAGGCCCTTCTCGGCGCGCTCGGTCTTGGAATCGAGCAGGCCGATGATGCGGTCGGAATCGCGTACGGAGGACACTTCCGCGTTGGTCACCACCACCGCCATGTCGGCATGGCGCATCGCCAGCGTGGCGCCGCGCTCGATCCCCGCCGGGCTGTCGCAGATGATCCAGTCGAACTTCTCGCGCAGTTCCGCCACCACCCGCTCGACCCCGGCATCGGTCAGCGCGTCCTTGTCGCGCGTCTGCGAGGCCGGCAGCAGCGACAGGTTCTCCAGCCGCTTGTCGCGGATCAGCGCCTGGGCGAGCTTCGCGTCCCCCTGCACCACGTTGATGAGGTCGAACACCACGCGGCGTTCGGCGCCCATCACCAGGTCCAGGTTGCGCAACCCCACATCGAAATCCACCACCACGACCGATTCGCCGCCCTGTGCGAGGGCAGCGCCGAGGGCAGCGGTGGAGGTGGTCTTGCCCACGCCGCCCTTGCCGGATGTCACCACCACGACCTGCGCCATCGCCTGTCCTCTCCTTTTGTTGTCAGTCCATCGCCGCGACCAGCATAGTCTCGCCTTCGAGCCAGGCCTGCGCGGGCCGGCCATGCAGGGCCGGGTCGATATCCTCGGCGGTGCGGTACACCCCGTCGATCGCCAGCAGTTCCGCTTCGAGCCGGCGGCAGAAGATGCGGGCGCGCTTGTTGCCGCCGAGACCGGCGATCGCCCGGCCGCGCAGCGCGCCATAGACATGGATCGAGCCGCCGGCGACGATCTCCGACCCCCAGGCGACCGCGCCCAGGATCGCGACGTCCCCCGCCTCGTGCACGATCGACTGACCGGAGCGGACCGGACGGTCGATCAGCAGTGTGGCCGACTCGGCGGGCGGGGCCGGCGTCACGGCGGGTTCCGCCGCCGGGCCAGGTTCGGCGGGCAGCTCGATCGGCTTGCCGGGGCCGGCGCTCTTGCCGCCGCCGCCGCCGATCGACCCGCCCCATTTCGCCACCCCCGGCCAGGACGGGTGCGCGCCCTCCGCGCCGATGACGCGGATGCCGCGGGCGACCAGCCCCTCGATCATTCCCGCCACATCCGGCGTCTCGGGCGCCAGCAGGCCCAGGTCGAGCAGCACCGGGCGGGCGTCGAAGAAATGCGGCGCGCGGGCGATCTGCGCGTCCAGCGCCGCCAGCCACTCGGCCAGCGGCGGCTCGGGCGCGAGCACCAGGGCCATGAACGAACGGCCGCGGACTCGGATGAAAGGACGGGACTCGGGACTGGTCACACCTGTGGCCTATCCGTCCGGCCGCCCGCGGTCAACGCGATTTGTCGCTTGCTCACAAGAGGTTTTCGTGGTTACGAGTCGCGCCACCCGCAGCGCCCCGCCGCTCGCGCCCGGCCTCCGGCTTGCCCCTGGCCCCCCGGCGGGCTAAAAGCCCGCCCACTGACCAACCGGGCTAGAAGCCCGCACACGCATCAACCGGGCTAGAAGCCCGCACACTCACCAACCGGGCTAGAAGCCTGCACCCTCCCCAACCCCGAGACCATACAGAATGAAGCAGCAGGCCAACCTGATCCGTGCCGGTCAGGTCATCGAGCATGAGGGCCGTCGCTGGACCGTGCTCAAGCAGCAGATCATCACCCCCGGAAAAGGCGGCGCCTTCATCCAGGTGGAGATGCGCGACCTGAAGTCCGGCAACAAGACGAACGAGCGCTGGCGCACCGCCGATACCGTCGAACGGCTGACGACCGACGAGAAGGAGTACACCTACTCCTACACCGACGGCATCAACATGGTGCTGATGGACCCCGAGACGTTCGAGCAGACGCATATCCCGCTCGAGCTGCTCGGCGATGCCGCCGCCTTCCTGCAGGACAACATGCCGATCACCGTTGATCTGGTGGAGGGGGATCCGGTCGCGGTGCATCTGCCGGCCACCGTGGTGCTGGAAGTGGTCGAAGCCGATCCGGTGGTGAAGGGGCAGACCGCCGCGTCTTCCTACAAGCCCGCCAAGCTCTCCAACGGCGTCAAGACCTCGGTGCCGCCCTTCATCGAGACGGGGGAGCGTATCGTCGTGAAGACCGAGGATTCGAGCTACGTCGAACGCGCCAAGGGCTGACGCCCTTGGCCTTCCGCCTCTCCCCGCACCTGACCGTGATGGCCAACGCCGCGCAGAAAGCGGCGAAGCGCCTGTTGCGCGACTTCAACGAGGTCGAGCAGCTCCAGGTCAGCGTGAAAGGCCCGTCCGACTTCGTCTCCCAAGCCGACCTGCGCGCCGAGGCGATCCTGCGCGAGGAACTCAACAAGGCCCGCCCCGGCTACGCCTTCCTGATGGAGGAATCCGGCGCTTCCGGCTCGGAGAACTGGACCTGGCGCTGGGTGGTGGACCCGCTCGACGGCACCACCAACTTCCTGCACGGCATCCCGCACTGGGCGATCTCCATCGGGCTGGAAAAGCGCCTGCCCGACGGCACTTCGGAAATGGCCGCGGGTCTCGTGTACGCGCCCGCCTCCGACGAGATGTTTTGGGCGGAAAAGGGCGGCGGAGCGTTCGTGAACGAGCGCCGGCTGCGCGTCTCCGCCCGCCGCGAGATGAAGGACGCGCTGTTCGCCACCGGCGTGCCGTTCGCCGCCGTGACCGCCTCGCGCCGGGCCGCGTTCTCGCGCACCCTGGCGACGCTGATGCCGCATGTCGCCGGCATCCGGCGGTTCGGCGCCGCCGCGCTCGATCTGGCCTGGGTCGCGGCGGGGCGCTACGACGGCTACTGGGAACTCGGGCTGAAGCGCTGGGACCTGGCCGCCGGGCTGCTCCTGGTGCGCGAGGCCGGCGGCTACGCCACCGACCCGGACGGCAGCGCCGATCCGCGCGAGACCGGCAATCTCGTCGCCGGCAACCCCCACCTGCACCCCAAGCTGAGCGAAGCGGTGGCGGAGGGCCTGGCCGCCGCCCGCGGCTGATCCTTTCGCCTTATACCAGCCGATGTTTGGCGCGCCGCCGCCCGCCAACCCGGCGCGCGATACCAGCTTGCGGAATGGCTGGAAGAGTCAGCCATTCCGCAAGCTGGTATTATCCTGCCGGCTCCATCCCCGCCAGCGCGCGCCATTCCGCCTCGGTGATCGTGCGCACCCCGAGTTCGGCCGCCTTGCGCGCCTTCGAGCCGGCATCCTCCCCCACCACCACCAGGTCGGTCTTGGCCGAGACGCTGTCGGTCACCTTCGCGCCCAGCGCCTGCGCCCGCGCCTTCGCCTCCGGCCGGCTCATCGTCGCCAGCGTGCCGGTGAACACTACCGTCTTGCCGGCCAGCGCGCTGTCCGCCGCCACCTCCGCCGCCGCGTCCTCGATCGTGAGCAGCCCGGCGAGCGCGTCCAACGTCTCCCGATTACGGCGCTCGGCGAAGAACTCCACCAGTTCCTCGGCAATCGCCGGGCCGATGCCGACAATGCTGCCCAGCGCCTCCCGCGCCTCCGAACCGATCGTCGTGGCCGCCAGCATCTGCGCCCGCCAGTCCGCGTATCCGCCGTAGTGCCGCGCCAGCAGCTGCGCGTTGCGCTCGCCGATGCGGCGAATCCCGAGCGCATAGATGAACCGCGCCAGCGGAATCCGCCGGCGTGCCGCAATCGCGCGCACCAGGTTGCGCGCGGACAGCGCGCCCCAGCCCTCGCGCGCGGCAATCTCCGCCTCCCGCTCCGGCAGGCGGAAAATATCCGCGGGTCCCAGCAGCCAGCCGAGATCGTGGAACTCCTGGATCGTCTTCTCGCCCAGCCCCTCGATATCGAAGGCCGGGCGGGAGACGAAATGAATGAGCCGCTCCACCCGCTGCGCCGGGCAGGTCAGGCCGCCGGTGCAGCGGCGTACCGCCTCGCCGGGCGGACGCAGCGCCAGGCTGCCGCAGGCCGGGCAATGATCGGGAAACACGAAGGGCTGCGCTCCCTGCGGCCGGCGCTCCGTCACCACGGACAGCACCTGCGGGATCACGTCGCCGGCGCGCTGGATCAGCACCGTATCGCCGACACGGATGTCCTTGCGCGCGATCTCGTCCTCGTTGTGCAGGCTGGCGCGGCTCACCAGCACGCCACCGACGTTCACCGGCTCCAGCTCCGCCACCGGGGTCAGCGCGCCGGTGCGGCCGACCTGGATGCGAATCTCCCGCAGCACCGTGCTGGCCTGCTCGGCCGGGAACTTCCAGGCGATCGCCCAGCGCGGCGCACGGCCGACGAACCCCAGGCGCCGCTGCAACCCCAGATCGTCGATCTTGTACACCACCCCATCGATGTCATAGGCGAGGCCCGCGCGCGTCGCGGCGATCTCCGCCTGGAACGCCGCCGCCTGCGCTTCGTCGTCCAGCCGTCGCGACAGCGGGTTCACCGTGAAGCCCCAGGAGCGCAACCGTTCCAGATAGGCCCAATGCGTCGCCGCCGGCGCCTCGCTCGCCTCCCCCAGCGCATAGGCGAACAACGACAACGGCCGCGCGGCGGTGATCGCGGGATCGAGCTGGCGCAAACTGCCGGCGGCGGCGTTGCGCGGATTGGCAAAGACCTTCTCCCCCGCCGCCTCCTGCGCTGCGTTCAGCGCCAGGAAATCCGCCTTGGCCATGAAAACCTCGCCGCGAATCTCGATCAGCGCCGGCGCATGCCCATGCAGCCGCCGCGGCACCGCCGCCATGGTGCGCAGATTGGCGGTGACGTCCTCCCCCTCCATCCCGTCGCCGCGCGTCGCGCCACGGACGAAATGACCGTGCTCATAGGTCAGGTTGATCGACAGCCCGTCGATCTTCGGCTCGCCGACGAACCCCAGCGGCGCCTCGGCACCCAGCCCCAGAAAGCGCCGCGCACGGGCACAGAACTCGACGAATTCCGCCGGATCGAAGACGTTATCCAACGACAGCATCGGCTGCAGATGCCGCAGCTTCGCGAACCCGCCCTCCGGCGCTACCCCCACCCGCCGCGACGGCGAATCCGGACGCACGAGATCCGGAAACCTGGCTTCGATCTCCGCATTGCGCCGGCGTAACGCATCATACGCCGCATCCGAAATCTCCGGCGCATCCTGGCGATAGTACAGCGCGTCATGCCTGGCGATCTCCCCCGCCAGCCGCGCCAACTCCGCCGCCGCCTCCGCCTCGCTCAGCGCCTCGGGTGACGTGCGGGTCATGGGGTGATGGGGGGCGTGTGGGAAAGGAAGGCCAGGGGGCGCTGCCCCCTGGACCCCCGCCAAGGGGTGACCCCTTGGAACCCATCTGGGGGCTTCGCCAGGAAGGGGGCGCGACCGTGCCCTCTCGTTGGTCCGAGTAGCGCCCCCTTCCTGGCGAAGCCGTCGGAGGGGTCCAGGGGACCAGTCCCCTGGCAGGGGGTCCAGGGGGGCAGCGCCCCCCTGGTCTTGCTTTCCCGCCCCCCTCCCATCACCCCGCACCCAGCAGTTCGGCCGCCGCGGCGCGGGCGGAGGGGGTGATGGTGGCGCCGGCGAGCATGCGGGCGATTTCCTCTTGGCGGGTGGGGGGATCGAGGGGGGTGACGAGGGTTG
>JAJZVS010000134.1 GCA_021845555.1 Pseudomonadota bacterium | reverse complement strand
CAGGCGAAACGCGTCGTTCAGAATGACGACGTCTCCCTCCATGCCGCAGACCTCGGTGATCTGCGTCACCCGCCGGCCGCCGTCGCGCTGGCGTTCCACCTGCACGATCAGATCGACCGCGCCGACGATCTGGGTGCGGATCGCCGCCGCGGGCAGGCCCATGTTGCCCATCTGCACCATGTTCTCGATCCGCGTCAGCGCGTCGCGGGCGGTGTTGGCGTGGATCGTGGACATGCTGCCGTCATGGCCGGTGTTCATCGCCTGCAGCATGTCGAACGCCTCGGCGCCGCGCACCTCGCCGATGATGATGCGGTCGGGGCGCATGCGCAGCGCGTTGCGCACCAGGTCGCGCTGGGTGATCTCTCCCTTCCCTTCCAGGCTGGCGGGGCGGGTTTCCAGCCGCACCACATGCGGTTGTTGCAGCTGCAATTCCGCCGCGTCCTCCACCGTCACGATCCGTTCGCCGTGATCGATCAGCCGCGACATTGCGTTCATCAGCGTGGTCTTGCCCGAGCCGGTGCCGCCGGAGATCACGACATTGAGCCGCGCGCGGGCGGCGATCTGCAACACCCGCGCTACCGGCTCGGTCATTGCGCCGAACCCGATCAGCCGGGCGAAGTCGATCGTTTTCTTGCCGAACTTGCGGATCGAGACATAGGGACCGTCGAGCGCCAGCGGCGGCAGCACGATATTCACGCGCGAGCCGTCCTTCAGCCGGGCATCGACCATCGGGCTGGATTCATCGACCCGCCGGCCGACCGCGGCGGCGATGCGCTGGCAGATCGCGGTCAGGTGCGCCGTGTCGCGGAAGCGCACCTCCGATTGCGTCACCTTGCCGCCGCGCTCGACGAAGATGCGATGCGGACCATTCACCATGATGTCGGCAATGGCGTCGTCTTCGAGCAGCGTTTCCAGCGGCCCCAGACCCAGCATGTCGGCTACCAGCTCGGTGGCCAGAGCGCGCTGTTCGCGCGCGTTCAGTTGCAGCCGGCGTTCGGTGGCGATCTCGCCGAGCAGGCGTTCCACCTCGATCGTCAGGCGCTCCTGCGGCAGCGCGGCGACCGCGGTCGGTTCCAGGCGGCCCAGGCATTGGGCGCGCAATTCCGCGATCGCGGCGGGCGGCGCGGCGGCGGATGGCGCGGATGGCGCGGCGGGGAGGGGCGGCGGCGGGACGGGCTCGCCGGAGCGACGGCGACCGAAGATTGGGGTGGCAACGGTCCCGCTCATGCCGCCCGCCCCAGGATCCGGCGCAGGCTGAACCGCGCGGTTGCCGCCGTCGCGGCGGGCATCGCTTCCTGCAGGCGCACCGGCGCCGCCTGGCGGGCAAGCTCCGCGATCGCGGCGCGCAGGCCGTTATGCCGGCCGATCGCCGGTTCCCCCAGCGTCGCCGCGCCGGTCACCTGCCGCGGCAGGTTTGGAATCGCGACATCGATGCTGATGCCGAGGGCTTCCTCCACCTGCGCGCGGGTGATCCCGCCGGCGCTGCCGGCACGGTTCAGCACCACGATCGCCCGCCGGCCCTGGCCGCTGGTCGCCGGCAGCGCCAGCAGCCGCAGCGCGTCGCGTACCGAAGCCAGGGTGGGTTCCATCACCACCACCCGTTGGTTGGCCAGATCGAGCAGGTCGCGATGCAGCGGCACCGGACGGAATGGCACATCGGCGACGATGAAGTTGAACCGCCGGCGCAGCGCCTCGATCAGTTGCGCGGCGGTGCCGGGCGCATAGGCGAGATCGGTGGTGAGCTTCTCGTGCCCGGCCAGCACATGCAACCGATCGGCCGCCGGCAGCGCAGCGCGCTCGGCCAGCAGCGCGTCGATCCGCTCCGGCGCTTCCAGCGCCAGGCGCAGGCCCGGGCCGGGACGAAGGTTCAGCAGGAACGCCGCCACGCCCATGTGCAGATCGGGATCGAGCAGCACGGTGTGCCGGCGCGCGTGCACGCCGAAATGCCAGGCGAGATTCACCGCCACCGTGCTTGCCCCGCAGCCGCCGCGCGCGCCGGTGACGGCGATCACCTGGCTGCCAAGCACGCTTTGCTCGGAAATCGCCTGGCCGGAGACGATCGGGGCGAAATGCAGCGCCACCTTGTCCCGCGTCATCGGCTTGGCGAGGTATTCGCGCGCCCCGAGACCGCGGGTGACGGCGCGATAGAAATCGAGATCGTTGGCGCTGCCCACCACCAGCACGGCCACATCGGGCTCGGTGACCTCCGCCAGCGCGCCGAGCGCGCCAAGCGGTTCGTCCTCGTCACCGAGGTCCACCACCAGCACGCGCGGGGTGGCGGTCTTCTGCATGGCCGCGATGGCGCCGCGGATGCCGCCGCGGCGGATATCCAATGTCTCGCTGGCCGCGTCGGCGAGGCCGTCGCGGAGCGCGATCTCGGTCTGGCCGTCGGCAACGAAGGCGATCAGGGCCGGGCGATCGGGGCGGGCGGCCAGGGTGGCGGTGGGGTCGGCCATCATGGGCTCCCTGAGGCGCCGGCCGATCCGCCGGGCGATGCGCCGGGGGATGCGGCGGGCGATGCCGCCGCGGGCGACGCGCCGCCCGCGGCGGCGGCGGCGGGGGACGGCGACCCCTCCCACAACCGGGTCACCGCGGCGGTGGCGAGCGGGCTGTCCGTGCCGCCGGCGTCGCGCCCGCGCAGCAGGTCGGCCGGCCGGGCCACCATGGCGGCGATATTGGCCTGGTTCACCCCTTCCGGCCGCCAGGCGCCGGGGCGATGGAACGGATCGGTGGCGGCACAGCCCGACAGCAGCAGCAGGCCGAGCGCGCCGCGCAAGCGAGGCCGCGCCCGCTTCGGCAAGACGATTCGCGCGTTCATTGCTCGATAAACCCCGCATCGCCCGGCACGTGATGCGGCAGCGCCGGATCCGGCCGGGCGACCTGGCGCAGCATCAGCAGGCGGTCGAAATCCGACGGCACCCGATAGGTCGCCCCCGGCACGCGCAGTGCCGCCGGATCGGCAACCGGACGCACGATCAGCGGCGTGATCAGGATCACCAACTCGATCTGGTTGCGTTGCAGCGTGTCGTCGCGGAACAGCGGCGCGATGATCGGCGTGTCGCCCAGGACGGGCACCGCTTTGCCGGTGTCGTCCACCGAATCCTCCAACAGCCCGGCGATCGCGAAGCTCTCCCCGCTGCCGAGCTCCACCGTTGTCTGCGCGCGGCGCACCGTCAGCGCCGGGACGGAGATGGTGGAGTTGCCAACCCCGAGTTGCACCGATCCCTGGCTGGTGAGCTGGCTCACTTCCGGACTGACGTGCAGATCGATCCGCCCGTCCTCCAGCACCGTGGGCAGGAAGGACAGGCGCACGCCGTAGCGCTTGAAAGCGATCGTCACCTGGTTGTTCTGCTGCGCCACCGGGATCGGGAACTCGCCGCCCACCAGGAAGCTGGCGGACTGACCGCTCGCCACCGTCAGGTTCGGCTCCGCCAGCACATGCACCAGACCGTCGGTGGACAGCGCGTCGATCAGCGCGTTCAGGTTGGCGCCCTTGCAGGCGACGCTCAGCAGCGGCGCCAGGCAGGCCACGGGCGAGGCACCGTTCAGCATCGCATTCAGCGCCGGCAGCTTGCCGATCTGGCCGAACGTGCCCAGCGCCTGCCAGTTCACTCCCAGCGCGCGCGTCACGCTGCGCGACATCTCGGCGATGCGGACTTCCAGCATGACCTGGGTGGCGCCCTGCACGCTGATTTCGTTCTGCACCGTCTGGCCGGCGGGGACGAAGCCTTTCGCCACCGCCACCGCGCGGGCCGCGCCGGCGGCGGTGGGAACCGACCCGGTCAGCAGCAGCCCGTTCGCCTCCGGCGCCACCTGCACATGCCCGCCGGGGATCAACCGCGACAGCGCCGCCGCCGCCTCCCGCGCCGCGAAGCCGGACGGGCGGACCGTCACCTGGATCTGCACCACCGGTTTGCCGTCGGCGTCCAGGGCCGCCACCGTGGTGCGGCCGGGGCCGACGCCGAAGACGAACAGGCTGGACGTGCTGGCCGGCCGCGCCTCCGCCACCTTCGGGTCGGCGACGAAGATGTTGGCCACCGGCGCGGGCAGCGCGACCACCCGCCCCTCGCCCGCCTCCAGCGACAGGCCGACCGCCCAGGCCGGCCGGCAGGTCAGCCCCGGCAGCAGCAGGGCCAGCCCGAGCAACAGGAACACCGCGCGCATGCGCATCAGAATCGGAACTCCTTGCCGTCGGCCGCGCCTTGCCAGACCCGCACCGCGCCGGCGGCAGCCGGGGGCCGCCGCGCGGCCAGGGTCTGCGCCACCTCCCCGGCGAACACCGCCGGGGGCGGGCCGGGCGTGGCCCCCGACCCGTCGGCGGGCGCCGATTCGGCGGCGCGCACCGCCAGCGACAACCGCCCGAGCCTGGTTGCCACCGCCACCCGCTCGACCTCCGCCGCGGTCACTTCCAGCGTGACGGTGTGCGCGGCGTGGCCGGACGGCCCGCCGGGCGTGGCGCCTTCCACCAGCCGCTGGTCGATCGCGATCACCCGCACGTCGGGCAGCACCGTCTCCGCCACCACGCGGCGCGCCGGCGGTACGTTGGGATCGGCGGTCGCCTGGGTCAGGATCACGTCCACCCGATCGCCCGGCCAGATCAGCCCGGCAGTACCGCTCACCATGTCCACGCCCACCGTGACCGCGCGCATGCCGGGATGCAGCACGGCGGCGAGAAAGCCGTGATCGCCGGGGCGCAGCACATCGGCGGGCAGGATCACCTCATTGGCACTCAGCGAGCGGCGTACCATCGCCCCGGTCAGCGCGCGCCGCGCCTTCGGCGAATCGGCCAGCGCGCCGGGCGGCAGCGGCGCGGGGATTTTGCGGGCGATCAGATCGGCGGGTTTCAGCAGGGCGCCTGGCTGCACCGCCTGCGCCGCGGCGAGCACCGCCACCTGCTGCGGCACCGGTCCGTGCGCCGCGGGGTGGGTGGCGACCCAGGCCAGCAGGCCGAAACCGAGCAGCCCGGCGGCGATCAGCCCCACCAGCGTCAGGCGCAGCATCATGCCGGGGTGCCCCCACGGCGCTTACCAGCGGCGCTCCGGCCCGGCCCTTCATCGCGGTGCGGCGCCTGCCACAGCGCAATCGGCGCCGCGCCCATTCCGAGCTCCGCCAGGCGCGCGGGCGGCGGCGCGGGTGGCAGCACCGCCAGCACGCCGATGGCGATCGCCACCGCATAGGGCAGCGGCCCGCCGCGCGCGATCCGCCAGCGCTCGGCCCGCAGCGCACGGGCCAGCAACCCGGCGGGGCGAGCGCCCCCGGCCGGCCGCACCCAGCGGCGCGCCGCCAGATAGACCAGCGCGAGGCCGGCGCCGGCGATCGCGATCGCCGCCAGCAGGCCCGGCACCAGATGCGGCGGCACCGAAAGCGCGCAGGCGGCCAGCAGCTTCACGTCCCCCCCGCCCAGCCAGCCGCGCCGCCAGCACCAGGCGCCGGCGGCGAACACCAGCGCCCCGGCCGCCAGCCCGGCCCACACCTCCCCGCCGGCCACCAGCCGCGCCAGCCCCACCAGCGCCAGCAGCGCCGGCAGCCGGTTGGGCACCGTGCGGGCCAGCAGATCGTGCCAGGCGGCGGCAAGCACCAGCCCGAGACTGAACAGACCAAGAGCGAAGCCGAACAGCGGGTTCATGGGTGGCGGCCCTGATGGGGGAAGGCGAGGAGGCGCCGGACCGGCCGCGGCGGAACGGTCATGCGCCGGGGATCAGGGAGGCGGCCGCGCTCAGCGCGGTCTGCAGATCGCCGCCGAGCACGGTGAAGGCGGCCACCAGCAGGCCGCTCAGCGCGCCGGCCACCAGCGCATATTCCAGCGCCGTCACGCCGCGGCGGTCGGCGCGCAGAGATTGTTGCAAATTCGGGTGAATCGACATGGACGAGGACTCCTGCGAACCGGAACGCGCGTGCCGCCGCCAGTCTCTCTGGGGTGGGCCGGCGCCGGTGCCGTCTCAAAACTCGGCTCGATGGGTTAAGGAACAGTTGACCGGGCATCTGCCGCTTCCGATTTCGTTCCAGACCCTGGCGGCAAATCCTTTCGGTCCGGTGAATCCCGTGGCCGGGCCCGTACGCAGCGAGGCCGGCGCCCCGATCGGGCGCCGGCCCCTGCCGTGCGGGCAGCGAGACTGCGCCGCTCAGGCGCCGGGAATGCTCGTGGCGACGGCGAGCAGCGCGGTCTTCAGGTCGGTGCCCAGGGTGGTGAACGCGGTCACCAGCACCGTCGCCAGCACCCCGGCGATCAGCGCATATTCCAGCGCCGTCACCCCGCGCCGGTCACTGTTCAGTGCCTGCAGCAGCTTCAGGTATGCGATCGTCATCGGATGCTCCTTCGAGCCGGGTTTTGAGGATCCGCTGCCAGCGCCGCTGGCAGGGGCAGGCGTCTCTGCCGTCTCAAAATCGACCCGAATGGTTAAGGAATGGTTTCCGCGCGAGACAAAATCTTCGCCGCCGCGTGCTGGTATTGGGTGTAATCTAGAACCATCCAGCCGGACGGAGAGCCGGCCGACAGCGCAGCTGGTGAGCTGCCAGGGGGCGCCTACAGGGGCGCCTACAGTGGCGCTGGGCGACAATCGCCGCCGGCTCACTCAGCGAAAGACTGAGCGCCGGAGTTGGTGTTCTCGGAACCCCGGCGATGCGCGGCCGCAGCATAACGCGGCCACCCTAGCCTCCTCTCAAAGGAGGGGCGATAGCCACATGAGGGGCTGGGGGCCTAACTCTGGGATCCGGAAGGGCGCCCCACTGTGCCGCAGTGCCTCAGTGACAGCACATTGTGGCGCCCCCCGAGGGGCCGCCGCCACACCGCCGGTTCAGCGGCGTGAAGACGCTCCAAACCGGACGGCGCCAAGGGCAGCAAGTGCCGTTGCAAGGACCACGACCGCGCCCGGCTCGGGAACTCCGGTCGGTGGGGGAGCAACCCCGCCGTTCCTGACCTGGAACAGCAATTGCCCGGGCACCCCGTCGTTCGTCGTGGTGATCAACGGTGCGGTTCCGGAGTCGAGGAAAGTTCCTGGCACCAGGGAGCCGGCAATTTGGCCATAGGTTCCAGCCGCTCCGCTACCGTTGGCGTACCCCACCGCGGCCGACGTACCGCCCAGCCCGTTCGCGCCGCCGCTCACGTCACCGGTCTCCCACTGGATCTGGGTATAGTTGAAATAGATGTCGAAATTCCCCACCCCGGTGTCCGAGCGGTTGACCAGGATAACCTGGAAGGTATTCAGCTTGTCCGCGTGGGAACTATAGTATCCAACCAGCGGCCACGTGGCGCCGAACGCGCTGTGGCCGGCGTAGGTGCCGGTTCCATAGGCCGTCAGCCCGCTCCCTGCACCGCGAGTATCCACGTCGCCATAGAAGGGAGCAATGATCGGCTGACCCGAGTAACTCGCGGTAAGGCCGGTCGGCGTATAGGTTCCCTGACCGCTGTTGAAGGTCAGATAGCCGTTGTTGCTGACGTAGGCCTGCGTGTACGTCGTGCCGAAGAAGTCGGCGCTGAACCCGAGGTTGACCGCTCCAGTATAGCAGTCGTCGCAGGCCGTGATCTGGGTGGCGTCGAAGCCGGTCGCGACCGGGCTGGCGCGCGCCACCTCCGGGAGCGTCAGCGCCGGAACCACGACAAGAGCGCCAAGGAGCCACCCCGCCAAGCTGTAGTGTGCTTTTGAAGCCATTCTTCCCTCCATCACGCCGTCGAAGGAACACTTACAAAAGCACTACGGTTTGTCAATAGACAATTTTTTCTATTATCAAGCGTGAATGCCGGAGCGCAGGAGTCGGAAAGCGGCGGGGTTTATCGGCCGTGTGGGCAATGCCGCGTACCCCGCCGCCACCATGCGGGATCGACAGCCCCTCAAACGCGCGGCATCAGTGCAGCCCATGCCTGCCCCACCCCTCCCGGGCCGGTTCGCCGCCTGGTTCGCCGCCCGCGGCTGGGCCCCGCGCCCGCACCAGCTCGCCCTGCTGGAGGCCGCGCGCGCCGGCGAAAGCGTGCTGCTGATCGCCCCCACCGGCGGCGGCAAGACGCTGGCCGGCTTCCTGCCCAGCCTGATCGCGCTGGCCGATGGCCCCGCCGCCGGCCTGCACACGCTCTACGTCAGCCCGCTGAAGGCGCTCGCCACCGATATCGCGCGCAACCTGATGGCGCCGGTGCAGGAGATGGACCTGCCCATCCGCATCGAGACCCGCACCGGCGACACCCCCGCCAACCGCCGCGCCCGCCAGCGCAACGATCCCCCGCACCTGCTGCTCACCACGCCCGAGAGCCTCGCGCTGCTGCTGAGCCTGCCCGACGCGCCCGCGCTGTTCGCCACCCTGGGTGCGGTCGTGATCGACGAGGTGCACGCGCTGGCCGGCACCAAGCGCGGCGATCAGCTCGCGCTCGGCCTCGCGCGGCTGGCGGGCCTGGCGCCCCTTGCGCGGCGCGTCGGCCTGTCGGCCACGGTGGCGCACCCGGATGCGATCGCCGCCTGGCTCGGCGCGGACCGCATCGTCACCGCGCCGCCTGGCGCGCCGCCCGAAGTCGTGATGCAGCTGCCGGCAGGCCGGCTGTCCTGGTCAGGCCACATGGGGCTGGAAGCGGCACCCGAGGTGATGGCGCGCATCCGTGCCGCCGGCATGACCCTGGTGTTCGTCAACACCCGCGCCCAGGCCGAGCTGATGTTCCAGGCACTGTGGAAACTGAACGATCCCACCCTGCCGATCGGCCTGCACCACGGCAGCCTGGAAGTGGCGCAGCGCCGCAAGGTGGAAGCGGCGATGGCCGCGGGGCGGCTGCGCGCGGTGGTGGCGACCTCCTCGCTCGATCTCGGCATCGACTGGGGCGGGGTCGATCAGGTGATCCAGGTCGGCGCGCCCAAGGGCACGTCCCGCCTGCTGCAACGCATCGGCCGGGCCAACCACCGCATGGACGAGGCCAGCCGCGCCGTGCTGGTCCCGGCCAACCGATTCGAGGTGCTGGAATGCGAAGCCGCGCTGGAAGGCGTGGCCGCGGGCGCGCTCGATGGCGACCCGCCGCGCCCGGGCGGGCTCGACGTGCTGGCGCAACACCTGCTCGGCCGCGCCTGCGCCGGGCCGTTCCTGCCCGACGATGCGTTCGCGGAAGTGCGCCGTGCCGCGCCCTATGCCGGGCTGTCACGCAACGATTTCGACGCCGTGCTGGACTTCGTCGCCACCGGCGGCTACGCGCTCGCCGCCTATGAGCGCCATCGCAAGCTGTTCCAGGATTCCGAAGGCCGCATGCACGTCCGTTCCGCCCGCATCGCCGCGCAGCACCGGATGAACATCGGCACCATCGTCGAAGCGCCGCTGCTGAAGGTGCGGCTCGCGGGCAAGCGCGGCGCCGGGCCGGTGCTGGGGGAGATCGAGGAGTATTTCGTCT
>JAJZVS010000133.1 GCA_021845555.1 Pseudomonadota bacterium | reverse complement strand
GCCCGGCGGTGAATTTGGACAGACCGAGACCCGCCATCATCGGCGGCAGGATCGGCGTGTAGACGAACCGCCCGACCCCGATCCCCACCGCCAGCGCCAGCAGCCCGCCGAGCGCGGCGGCGAAAGGGGCGTTATCCAGCGGGGCGGTACCCGGCGGGGCGGAAACGGCGGCGGTGGCAGGCGGCTCGGTCATGCGATAGCGTCCTCGGGTCGGGCGCAGCATGGCGCCGGGCGCGCGTTCAGGGAAACCCATGTTTCCGATTTCCCCGATCGCCGCCAGTGATCGCCGCCATGGACGCCGCCGCCCGGCCGGGCGCCGCACGAACCGGCCGGCGGCGCGCGCCCGCAGCGCCGGCACAAGCAACAAGGGAGGAGACCACCGCCATGACGATCCAGGCCCTCGGCTACCTCGGCATCGGCACCGCCGCGCTCGACGCATGGTCTGATTTCGCGACCAACGGCATCGGCTTGCAGATGGTCGATCGCGGCGCCGCCGGGCGCGCCTTCCGCATGGACGACCGGCGCCAGCGGCTGATCCTCGATCGCGCCCTGCCCGAGGGCGCACGCTGTTTCGGCTGGGAGGTGGCGGATGCGGCCGCCCTCGATACGCTGGCCGCCCGGCTGGAGGGGGCCGGCGTCGCGGTCCGGCGCGAACCGGCGGCGCGTGCCGACCAGCGCTTCGTCAGCGGGCTGATCAGCTTCGCCGACCCGGCCGGCAACCGGCTGGAGGCGTTCCACGGCGCGGAGATCGCCAGCGAACCGTTCCGCCCCGGCCGGGCGATCTCCGGCTTCCGCACCGGCCCGCTGGGCATGGGCCACGTGCTCATGGCGGTACCACGGATGGACGCGGCGCTGGGGTTCTACCGCGACCTGCTCGGTTTCCGGGTCAGCGACTTCATCCGCGCCCCGGTCAGCGCGTATTTCCTGCACGTGAACCCGCGCCACCACAGCCTGGCGCTGGTCGAAGGGCCAAGGACTGGCCTGCATCACCTGATGATGGAGTTCTACACGCTGGACGATGTCGGGCAGAACTACGACATCGCACTCCGCACCCCGGAGCGCATCGCGGCGACGCTGGGGCGGCACGCCAACGACCTGATGACCTCGTTCTACCAGCGCACCCCTTCCGACTTCCTGGTGGAGTGCGGCTGGGGCGGGCGCGACGTGGACGATGCGACCTGGCAGCCGAAGGAAATGACGATGCCCGACATCGTCAGCTTCTGGGGCCATGACGGGCTGTTCACCTCGCTCGGCGACGGCCCGCCGCCGGCGGATGCGCCGCCGCTGCCGCCGCCGGCGCCCGGCCGGCGCGCGCCGCTGCAAGTGATGGAGGGCAATTACCAGCGGCTGAGCGGCGCGTGCCCGTGGTGGGACGCGATGGCCGCCCGGGCGGAGGCGCGGCCCGGGACGTAGCCTTCGGCCCGGCCGGAGATCCTCTACGCCGTGAGCGCCGCCCGGACGCGGCGGTCGTAGTCGTCGGCGAGCGCCCGCAACGCCGCGCCCCCGTCGCCGGCGAAGGACGGGCCGTGCATCAACGCCAATGTCCGTGGCGACAGGCCGGCCAGGCGGCGGATCGTCGCCCCCGTGGTCGGGTTGAGGCTGGAGGCGCGGAATGCGTCCTCGGCGGCGATCGCCGGGCCGACCACATCGCCCTGGGTCAGGGCCGGGCCGTCGCCGAGCTGGGTGAACAGGTCGCCGCAGAGCAGGGTGCCCGTGCCCTCCTCATACAGCACGCCGGCTTCCCACCCGTGGGGAATGTGCGGCGTGTCGATGTAGCGCACGCGCCGGTCGGCCCCGAGCGCGATCACCTCGCCGTCGGCGAGGACGCGCGGCGCGCGGTCGGCCATGTCGTTCAGCGACACGAGGCAGGCGGTCTGGCCGTGCGCCACCTCGGCGTGGGGGGCGATGGCGAGCCACTCGTTCATGGCCCCGCACTCGTCGGCCTCGTAGTGACCGAAACAGATCCAGCGCAGCTTCTCGGGCGGGAGGATGCGGCCGAGCGCCGCGCGGACCAGCGGGAACATCCGCCGCGGGCCGGTGTGGAACAGCAGCGGCTCCTCGCCGAGCACCAGGAACTGGTTGAAGGTGAAGCCGGCCGGTGGGGCGATCTCCGACACCCAGGTGGAAAGGCGATAGATGCCGGGTGCGATTTCGGCGGTGCGGGTTTCCATCGGAATGATCCTGTTCCTGGTGTCGCGCGCCGGCGATGCGCTTCAGGGCATGGCGCTACGTCGCCTCCGCCAGCACCTCGCGCGCCAGCGCCAGCATGGCGTAATCGACCATCGCGCCGTGGTAGCGCACCGCGCCCAGCCCCGCCTTCTCGGCGGCGGCGAAGGCGTCGAGCATGCCCTGGAAATATGCGCGCTCCTCCGCCGTCGGCCGGTACACCGCCTTGGCGATCGCCACATGCGAGGGGTGCATCACGGCGACCCCGGAATAACCGATCTCCTTGGCGCGGCGGATCATCCGTTCGGCGGCGGCGGTATCCTCGATCGGCGTGCCGAAGATGCCGGCGATCGGATACATCGCGCCGCCCGCGCGGCTGTCGAGCACCAGCTTGGACGCCAGATAGAGCTGCTCGCTCCCCTCCAGCGTCGCGCGGAAGCCGAAGGCGCGGGCGAAATCGCCCGACACCGGGCCGCTGATCGCGCCGTGCAGGCCCTTCACCCGCGGGCTGGCGCCGGCGAGGTCGGCGGCGTGCAGCATGCCGAGCGCGGTCTCGGGCAGCGGCAGGATGCCGACAGTGGCGTGCGGCAGGCCGGCGCGGCCTTCGAAATAGCTCAACAGATCGGCCAGCGCGGCGATCTCGGCGGCGCTGGAGGCTTTCGGCAGCACCACCGCGGTGAGCCCCTCGGTGACCGCGGCCTTGAGCTCCATCGCGGTCTCTTCCGACATCGGATTGAGCCGCACGAAGGCGGCGACGCCGGCGGCCTTGAGCGCGGCGATCTCGCCGTGCAGCTGCGCCATCGCCGCGGGCTTGTGCTCGGGCGGGACGGAATCCTCGATATCCAGCACGACGCCGCCGGGGGCGACGCGCAGCGCCTTGGCCACCCAGTCGGGACGGTGCGCGGGAACGAAAAGCGAAGCGCGGATCGGCCACATCGGCACTTGTTCCTTCCGGTCAATACGATTTCGGCAGGCCGAGCGCGCGCTCGGCGATGTAGCACAGCACCATCTCCTGGCTGACCGGGGCGATCAGCGGCAGAATCGATTCGCGGAAATACCGCTCCACGTGGAACTCGCGCGCGTAGCCCATGCCGCCATGGGTGCGCACCGCGCGGGTCGCCGCCTTGAAGAACAATTCGGCACAGAAATGCTTGGCGGCGTTCACCTGCGCGCCGCATTCCTCGCCGGCGTCGTACAGCGCCGCGGCGTTGCGCAGCAGCAGCCCGCCGGCTTCCTGGCCGATCCAGATTTCCGCCAGCGGATGCTGGATCGCCTGGTTCTGCCCGATCGGCCGGCCGAACACCACGCGGTCCTTGGCGTACTGCACCGCCTTGTCGAGCACGTAGCGGCTTGCCCCGAGGATGCCGGAGGCGACGATGATGCGCTCCGAATTGAGGCCGTGCAGCAGGTAGTAGAAGCCGCGGCCTTCCTCGCCGATCCGGTCCTCGACGGGGATTTCCAGGTTGTCGATGAACAGCGCGTTCGAATCGACCGCGTTGCGGCCCATCTTGTCGATCTGCCGCACTTCCACGCGCGTGCGATCGAGATCGGTGTAGAACAGCGTCATCCCGGCGGCCGGCTTCGGCCCGGCCTCGATCGGTTGCGTGCGCGTGAGCAGCAGGATCTTGTTCGCCACCTGCGCGGTGGAGGTCCAGACCTTGCGCCCGTTCACCACGTAGCGGTCGCCCTTGCGCACCGCGACGGTGCGGATATGCGTGGTGTCGAGCCCGGCATCGGGTTCGGTCACGCCGAAGCAGGCGCGGTCGGTGCCGGCGATGATCGGCGGCAGGAAACGCTCCTGCTGCGCCTGGGTGCCGAATTTCACGATCGGCTGGCAGCCGAACATGTTCATGTGCAGGGTCGAGCAGGCATTGAAGCCGAGCCGGCCGACCTCCTGCATGATGATCGAGGCCTCGGTCATCCCGAGCCCCGCGCCGCCGCAGGATTCCGGGAAGATGGCGCCGAACCAGCCGGCCTCGGCGAAGGCCTGGCCGAATTCGTGCGGGAACAGATGGTCGCGGTCGTGCTTCATCCAGTAGTCGTCGCCGAAGCGCGCGCAGATGCGGGCGATGTTCTCGCGGATCGCCCGCTGGTCCTCGGTCAATGCGAAATCCATCTCTGTCCCCCCGCCGGTCGCGCCGGTCCAGTCGCGTCGGTCCGATCGCGGCGGGAGACTGCCCCCGCCCCGCGCGCGGTGCAACGGCGCGCGCCGCGCTTGCGATCCGCCGTTGCGCCTCGGGGGGGCGAGCCGCATCATGGCGGGCTTGCCAAGGGGTGACGCATGAGCCAGCCGGAGCCGACCGCGGAGAACGCGTTTCCAATCACGCCGCGCAACCGGGTGCGCCGCCGCCCGGCCCGCGGGTTCTACGACCGCACGAACGTCCACCGCATCCTCGACGCGGCGATGGTCTGCCACATCGCCTATGCCATCGACGGCCAGCCCTATTGCACGCCGACCGCTTTCTGGCGCGAGGGCGACCATCTCTATTGGCACGGCTCCTCGGCCAGCCGGATGCTGCGCGCCGAAGCGAAGGGCATCCCGGTCTGCCTGACCGTCACGCACATGGATGCGATCGTCCTGGCGCGCTGCGGCTTCAACCACTCGATCAACTACCGCGCGGTGATGGCGTTCGGCCGCGCGCACCGGATCGAGGGGACGGAGGAAAAGCTGCGCGCGATGGACGCGTTCATCGACCGCTTCTTCCCCGGCCGCTCCAAGGTCCTGCGCCCGCCGAGCCCGCAGGAGATCAAGGCGACCGCAATCCTGGGGATGGAGATCGAGGACGCCTCGGCCAAGATCCGCGCCATGGACGTGCACGACGAGGAAGCCGACTACGCCGTGCCCGCCTGGACCGCGCTGATCCCGGTGGCGCAGGTGCTGGGCGCGCCGGTGGAATGCCCGCGCCAGCACCCGGACGCCGACCGCGCCGCCGGCGGCATGGCCGGCTACCAGGCCGGCCGGCGGCTCGACGAGGTGATGACGGAAATGGCCGGCTTGGCATACCCGAACCTGGCCTATCCCGAATAGGCCCCGCCCCTACCCCCCCAGCAGCACCGCGGCGATCCGCTCGCGCGTGAGGGGCATGTCGCGGATGCGCGCCCCCAGCGCGTGCGCCACCGCGTTGCCGATCGCCGCCGCGGTCGGCCCCAGCGTGCATTCGCCGACGCCGAGGGAGCGTTCCTCCTTCGCCTCGATCAGTTCGCAGGCGATCTCCGGCACTTCGGTGAAGCGCAGGATCGGATAGCTCGCCCAATCGACCGAGCTGACCCCGGTGGCATCGAAGGTGATCTGCTCCTTCAGGGCGAAGCTGGCGGCCTGCAGGATGCCGCCCTCCAGCTGGTTGCGGGCGCCGTCGGGGTTCACCACCAGCCCGGCATCGGCGGCGCACCAGACGCGCTTCAGGCGGACTTCCTGGTCCACCTCCACCTCCGCCACCACCGCCGCATAGGCGGAGCGGTTCTTGTATTGCGCGAAACCGATCCCCAGCCCGCGCCCGGACCCGCCCGGCCCGCGCCCGGCCCAGCCCGCCATCGCGCCCGCGCGCGCGATCACCGCCGCCGCGCGCGGGCGGTTCGCCAGCAGGCTCAGCCGATACGCCACCGGATCGGCCCCGGCGCGCGCGGCGAGCTCGTCCATGAACCCCTCCAGCGCGAACACGTTCGCCACCGCGCCGAGGCCGCGCAGCGCGGAGGTACGCACCGGCGCGCCCGGCACCAGATGGTGCAGCACGCGCCGCGCGGGGATCTCGTAATGCGGGATGGCGTTGCGGGTGCCGCCGCCGCCGGCGGCCTCGGTGGGATCGGTCGGGCGCGGGTCGGGCGCGGGCACTTCCAGCGCCTCGTGCGCCAGCATGTTGCCGCCCATCGCCGGGCGCTGCACATGGCTGCCGGACCAGACCTCGGCGGTCCAGTCGATCGGCAGGCCCTCGGCGTTCACCACCGCCCGCAGGGTGATCGCCATCGCGCTGCCGAGCGGCTCGTAGCCGAACTCCTCCTCCCGCCGCCATTGCACGCGAATGCAATGATCGGGGACTTCCTGCGCGATCAGCGCCGCGTCCAGCGCCGCGTCGTCGGCGCCGTTGTGGCCGTAGCAGCCGGCGCCCTGCGCGTGGTGCACGCTGATCGTCTCCACCGGACGCGCCAGCACCTTCGCCAGCCCGTTGCGCAGCGGATAGACGCCCTGGGTGTGCGACCACACCGACAGATGGCCGCCGCGGCTTTCCGCCAGCGCGCAGGAGGGCGCGATGGAGGCATGCGCGATATAGGGGCGGCTGTAGCGTGCCTCGACCACCTCCCCGGCCGCCGCCGGCAGCGGATCGCCGATCACCCGGTCGTCGGCAGGCTGGCCGATCAGCCAGGCGGCCTCCTGCTGCGCCGGCGTGAGGGCGCGCAGGTTCTCCCAGCGCGCATGTGCGGGTGCCGCGGCGCCGGCACGCTGGGCGATGGTTTCGTCCGCGCTCAGGAAGGCCACGAAATTGCCGCGCCGGACGATGCGGATCTCCCCGCCGGCGGCACGGCGGATCGCCGCCTCGTCCAGCGCCGCCAGCCGCGCCCCGCGCGAGGGCTGGCGCAGGATGCGCGCGTGCAGCAGATCGGGGCGCACCATGTCGTGGATGAAGGCGCCGGCCCCGAGCTTCGCCGGCAGGTCGCGCCGCGGCACGCTTTGCCCGACGATGCGATAGGCCGCGACCGGCTTCGGGGTCGCGCCGCCGTCGGCCGCGCGCGCGAGATCGACCTCGGGCGCCAGGCTCCAGTAGTCCTGGCCGGTCGGCTCGGTGCCGCGGAAGAACGCGCCGTCGGTCACGGTGATGTCCCCGGGCGCGCAGTTCAGCCGCTGTGCCAGCCGGTCCAGCATGCGCGCGCGCACCTCCGCGGCGATCAGGCGGAGCGAAGTGCCGCCCACCTCGATCGACAGCGAGGAGGTGGTCGAGCCCTCGTCCGGCGCGGCATCGGTATCGCCCGAGAGGATGCGGATCGCGTCCAGCGTCACGTCGAGTTCCTCGGCGGCGATCTGCGCCAGGGCGGTGACGATGCCCTGGCCGATCTCCACCTTGCCGACCGCGACATGCACGGTGCGGTCGGGATCGAAGCGGAGCCAGCGCGCGGGGCTCGGGTTGGTGGTGAACGAGAGCGGCAGGGTGGTGGCGCTCATCGGGAAGCTCCTTCCGCCATGTGCGCGCCGGCGCGTTCCACCGCGCGGATGATGCGCGACTGCGTGCCGCAGCGGCACAGATGCTTGTCCAGCGCGGCGACGATCTGCGCGCGCGTGGGCCGGGGCGTGCGATCCAGCAGCGCCTTGGCGCTGATCAGGATGCCCGACAGGCAGTAGCCGCACTGGCCGGCCTGCTCGTCGAGGAAGGCCTGGCGCAGCGGATGGTCGGCGAGCGATTCCACCGTCTCGATCCGCTTGCCCGCCACCGTGCCGACCTCGCGCGAACAGGCATAGACCGGCTCGCCGTCGACCAGCACCATGCAGCTGCCGCACTGCTCCAGGCCGCAGCCGTAGCGGCTGCCTTTCAGGTCGAGCGTGTTGCGCAGCACATCGAGCAACGGGGTGGTGGGATCGGCCGCCACAAGCGCGGCGCGGCCGTTCACGTGCAATGTGATGCTCATCGTATCTGATCCGCCTGCCAGGGAAGGGTCCACAATGCGGGGTCGCAGAGTTTCGCCGCCACCGCCTCGGCGATCGCGGCATACAGGCGTTCGCCTTTCTCCGCGGTGGCGGCTTCAGGGTTGCCGAGCGCGCCGGAGGCGGTGCGGGCGCCGATTGCGCGCCAGCGATGGACGCCGGGGGGCGTGTCGGCCTGGGTGTCGGACGTGCGGTTGGATTTCGCCAACGGGATGCGGTCGCGCGCCACCAGTTCGGGCCGTGCCGCCATCATCATGGAGGTCTCGGCCTCGCAAGCGTGGGTCAGGCCGGTCTGGGTTTCCAGGATGCCGGCGATCGCCGCGGCGGCGGCATACCAGTAGGTGAACTGCACGATCGGCAGGCCGAGCTTCGGGGTCAGATCGTCGGTGATGCTGCGCAGCGCGTTCTCGTTGCCGCCATGCGCGTTGAGCAGCACGATGCGGCGGAAGCCGTGGCGGGCGACGGAGCGGACCACGCCCTCGATCAGCCCGGCGAAGGCGGCGTAGTCCAGCGTGACGGTGCCGCCGAAACTCATGTGGTGCTCGGAAATCCCGGTCCAGATCACCGGCAGCACCAACGCCTGCTCGCCGCGGGCGAGGACGGCTTGCGCGGTGCGGCGGGCGATCGTTTCGCCGAGGATGGAATCGACCTCCACCGGCAGATGCGGGCCGTGCTGTTCCAGCGAAGCGACGGGCAGGATCACCATCGCCTCGGCGCGCGCGCGTTCGCGCAGCTCGTCGGCGCGCAGCCGGCGCCATTCGGTTTCCATTGCGTTCCCCTTCGGTCGGCGATCGGTGCCGGGGTCACAGTGGGCCACGAAACCGGGTCGGACGGAAGGGGGCGCAACCCGGCGGCTTCCGTCCCGCCGCGCGCTCCCCTACCAAGGCGCCGCACCACGCCGCCAAGGAGGACCCGCGCCATGAACCTGCACCGACTTCTGCTCGCTTCCGCCGCCGCCGGCCGTCCGGTCCGGGTCGGGCTGATCGGCGCCGGCAAGTTCGGCGCGATGTTCCTCGCCCAGGTGCCGACCTCGCCGGGCCTGGTGGTCGCCGCCATCGCCGACCTCGCCCCCGACCGCGCGCGGGCCGCCTGCGCGCGCGTCGGCTGGGACGACGCCCGCATCGCCGCCACCCGCTTCACCGACGATGCGCTGCGCATGGTCGCCGCCGACGACGTCGATGTGGTGGTCGAAGCGACCGGCCACGCCCCCGCCGGCATCGCCCATGCGCGCGCCGCGATCGCCGCGGGCAAGCATATCGTGATGGTGAACGTGGAAGCCGACGTGCTGGCCGGCCCGCTGCTGGCGAAGGAAGCGGCACAGGCGGGCGTGGTCTATTCCCTCGCCTATGGCGACCAGCCGGCGCTGATCGCCGAGCAGGTCGATTGGGCGCGGTCCTGCGGGTTCGAGGTGATCGCCGCCGGCAAGGGCACGAAATACCTGCCCGAATACCACGCCTCCACCCCCGCGACCGTCTGGCCCTATTACGGGCTGACGGAAGCGCAGGCGCGCGCGGGCGGGATGAACCCGCAGATGTTCAACTCCTTCCTCGACGGCACCAAATCCTCGATCGAGATGGCCGCGGTCGCCAACGCCACCGGCCTGACGCCGCCGCCCGACGGTCT
>JAJZVS010000132.1 GCA_021845555.1 Pseudomonadota bacterium | reverse complement strand
CCCGCTCGACTGGGAGGCCGCGCGCGCCCATCTCGCCGCGCACGGGCTGCGGCTCGATACCGACCCGCCGCCGCGCCAGTTCGCCGGCGGGCTGGCCAACCTCAACTACCTGATCCACCTGGACGGACACCCGGCGGTGCTGCGCCGCCCGCCGCTCGGCCAGCTGCCGGCCGGCAGCCACGACATGGCGCGCGAGCACCGCATCCTCAGCCGGCTGGCCGACGCGCTCGCGGTCGCGCCGCGCAGCCTGCACCTGTGCACCGATCCCGCCGTGATCGGCGCGCCGTTCCAGATCCTGGAATACCGCCCGGGCCTCGTGATCCGGTCCACCCTGCCGCCGGCGCTCGCCGGACGGGGGGAGGTGGGGGCGCGGCTGTCGCAGGTGCTGCTGGAAACCATGGTCGCGATCCACGCGGTGGATACCGCGGCGATCGGCCTCGACGATCTCGGCCGGCCGCAGGGCTTTCTCGCCCGCGCGGTGTCCGGCTGGCGCAAGCGCGGGATGGCGGCGCGGGAAGACGGCACCGAGGCGCTGCACGCCGAGGTGGGCGCCTGGCTCGAACGCCATCTGGTGCCCGACGGGCCGCCGGCGATGCTGCACAACGACTTCAAGCTCGATAACCTCATCCTCAACCCGGCCGATCTCTCCGCCGTCGCGGTGGTCGATTGGGACCAGGGCACGCGCGGGGACGCGCTGTTCGATTTCGCCACGCTGCTGAGCTACTGGGTGCATCCGGACGATCCGCCGGCGATGCACGACATGGCGCAGATGCCCGCCGACCAGCCCGGTTTCCTGACGCGGTCGGAGGCGGTGGCGGCCTATGCCGCGCTCAGCGGGCGCGACATGTCGGACTTCCTGTTTCACCGCGTGGCGGCGATGTACAAGCTGTCGGTGATCTTCCTCCAGCTCGGGCTGCGCTGGCGCACCGGCGCCACCACCGATCCGCGCTACGCGGCGCTGTCGGGCATCGGCACCGGCCTGCTCGAATTCACCCACGAGATTGCCCAGGGGCGGGCGTTCTGATCCCCCCACATTGCAGGTCCGGCGTTCCAGGAGGCGCCTTCCGATGGATTTCTCGATTCCCCCCGAGCTCGACGAACTGCGCGCGCGCACCGCGGCCTTCGTGCGCGACAAGATCATTCCGCTGGAGACCGATCCGCGCCAGGGCCGGCACGGCCCCACCGACGCGTTCCGCCGCGAGCTGAACGCGCTGGCCGCCGCCGCCGGGCTGCTCGCGCCGCATGTCGGCACCGAATGGGGCGGACTCGGCCTGAGCCATGTCGGCAAGGCGCTGGTGTTCGAGGAAGCCGGGTATTCGCTGCTCGGCCCGCTGGCGATGAACATCTCCGCCCCCGACGAAGGCAACATGCACCTGCTGGAAGCGGTCGCCACGCCCGAGCAGAAGGAGCGCTTCCTGCGCCCGCTGGCCGCGGGGCAGGTCCGGTCCTGCTTCTGCATGACCGAACCCGCGCCGGGCGCCGGATCGGACCCCGCCGCGCTCGCCACCACCGCGCGGCGCGACGGCAACCACTGGGTCATCAACGGGGTGAAATGGTTCATCACCGGGGCCGAGGGCGCCGCCTTCGCCATCATCATGGCCAAAGGCGAGGACGACCAGGCCACCATGTTCCTGGCCGACATGGACAGTCCGGGGATCGAGGTGGTGCGCGCGATGGACAGCCTGGACCAGGGCTTCCCCGGCGGGCACGGGGTGGTGCGCTTCACCGACCTGCGCGTGCCGGCCTCCGACATCCTGGGCGAGCCGGGCAAGGGGTTCCGCTACGCCCAGGTGCGGCTCGCGCCCGCCCGCCTCACGCACTGCATGCGCTGGCTCGGCGCGGCGCGGCGCGCGCACGCGATCGCCGCCGATTACGCCCGCCGGCGGGAGGTGTTCGGCCAGGTGCTGGGCGCGCACGAAGGCGTGGGCTTCATGCTGGCCGATAACGAAATGGACATCCGCATGAGCCGGCTGGCGATCTGGCAGACCGCCTGGGTGCTGGATCAGGGCCGGTCGGGCGGCACCGAATCCTCGATGGCCAAGGTGTTCTGCGCGGAGGCGATCTGGCGGGTGGTCGATCGCTGCGTGCAGACCCTGGGCGGCCAGGGCGTGACCGGGGAAACCCTGGTGGCGCGTATCTTCCGCGAGGTGCGCGGCTTCCGCATCTACGACGGTCCGTCCGAGGTGCACCGCTGGTCGATCGCGCGGCGGGTGATGAAGCAGGGAGCGAACTGGTGAGCCCTGATCTGTTCGACCTGACCGGCAAGGTCGCGGTGGTGACCGGCGCCGGGCGCGGCATCGGCCGCGGCATCGCCGAGGCGCTGGCCGGCTTCGGCGCCGCCGTGGTGCTGGCGGGACGTACCCCGTCCGTGCTGGAGGAAGCGGCCGGGGCGATCCGCGCCGCCGGCGGGCGCGCCGCGGTGCAGGTCGCGGACGTGTCGCAGGAGGCTTCCGTGCTGGCGCTGCGCGACGCGGCGCTGGCGGCGTTCGGGCAGATCGACGTGCTGGTGAACAACGCCGGCATCAACCCGATCTGGCGCACGATCGAGAAGACCAGCCTGGCCGACTGGCAGTCGATCCTGGACGTGAACCTGACCGGGACGTTCCTCTGTTGCAAATACCTCGGCGCCGCGATGGCCGAGCGCGGGTCCGGCGCGGTGGTCAATATCAGCTCGGTGGCCGGGCATGTCGGGCTGACGCGCTCCACCCCGTATTGCGCCTCCAAGGGCGGGGTGGAGCTGCTCAGCAAGGCGCTGGCGATCGAATGGGCCGCGCGCGGGGTGCGGGTGAACTGCCTGACGCCGGGCTATGTCGATACCGACCTGACCTCGGGGCTGCTGCATCACGAGACGCTGAGCAAGCCGTTCCTGGATCACACGCCGATGGGCCGCTTCGGGCAGCCGCGCGACATGATGGGGGCGGCGGTGTTCCTGGCCTCCGACGCGTCGTCCTACATGACCGGGCAGAGCCTGGTGGTGGACGGGGGGTGGACGGCGCATTGAGGCGGGGGCGCGGCGCGCTCAGGCCAGCGGCGCGGTGCCTTCGTTCAGGATGTCGAGATAGGCCCGATAGGCGAAGACGCGGCCACGCTTGCGGCCGGTGACCTCCTGGACGATCCCAAGCCGTGCGAGTTCGCCCAGCGCCGCATTCACCGTCGGCGCGGTCAGGCCGGTGTGGGCGACCAGCGCGGTGGCGGTCGCATACGGGTGCTGCTGAAGATGGTCGTGCAGCTGGAGAATCGATCCCGCGCGACCGCCCTCGCTGCCGATTCGCTCGCGATCGCGCTTGAACAGGGCGACGATCCGGGTAGCCGCGTCGAACGCCTGGGAGGCGGTTTCCGCAACGCCGCGCAGGAAGAAATCGAGCCAGGCCTCCCACGCACCGTGCTCGCGAACCTCCTGCAACAGGCGATAATACTCGGTGCGATGGGACTTCAGGTACAGGCTGAGATAGAGCAAAGGTTCGCGCAGCACGCCGTGGACGCAGAGATAGAGCGTCACCAGCAGACGGCCGATGCGCCCGTTGCCGTCAAGGAACGGGTGGATCGTCTCGAACTGCACGTGCAGCAGGCCGGCCTTGATCAATGCCGGCAGGCGGGAGCGTTCTTCGTGCAGGAAGCCTTCGAACGCGCCAAGGCAGGAGTCGAGTTCGACCACCGGCGGCGGAACGAACAGGGCGTTGCCGGGACGGGTGCCGCCGATCCAGTTCTGGGAGCGGCGGAACACCCCGGGTTCCTTGGTATTGCCCCGGCCATCGCGGAGCAGGCGCTCATGCAGCTCGCGGATCAACCGCAGCGACAGCGGCAGCTGCGCGACCCGCTCCAGGCCATGCATCATCGCATCGACGTAGTTGGAAACCTCGCGGATATCGTCGATGGGCTGGCCGGCCTGGGCCTCGGTCTCGAACCGCAGCAGATCGGTCAGGGTCGATTGCGTGCCCTCGATCTGCGACGAGAGGACGGCCTCCTTGCGGACATACATATAGAGAAACAGGTCCTGGCGCGGCAGCAGCATGGTGATGCCGTCGAGCCGGCCGAGGGCACGCTCCGCGACGGTCAGCCGGTGGAGAAGGCCGAGGAGGTCGAGCGGCGGATCCGGCGGAAGCGGGGGCGGGATGAAGGCGCGCACCACCTCGCCCCCGACCGGGGTTTCGACGTAGCGGCCGAGGCGGGGACGCATCGCGGCGGTGGCGGCCATGCGGCGATGGTGCCGCGCGGTCGGTAATAAAGCAATGATCGAATTTCTTTATTATGGGGAGAGCTAAGGAAAGCCGGCTTAAAGAACGCCGCGCCGCCCGGACGGTGGCAAGCGCCGTTCCCCGGCCTACCGCCCCTTGGCCTACCGCCCCTTGGCCTACGGCGCCTTGTACACCAGAAACCCGGCGATCGCGTCGCGCATCGCCTCCGGCTCGTCCACCCGGATCGAGTGGCTGCTCTCGGCGAAGATCCGCAGGTCGGACCCGGGGATCAGCCGGTGGATCTCCTCGGAGAACTCGGGCGCGCAGATCCAGTCGTGCCGTCCCCCGAGGATCAGCGTCGGCGCGGTGATGCGTGCGAGTTCCGGGCGCAGGTCGAACCGGCGCAGGAACCCGTCCGGCCCGAACGCCCGGTTCAGCGGTTCCGACGCGTGCCGCGCGCGTGTCCCGGTGGCGAGCGTGGCCGCGGGATCGTATCGGCGGGCATAGAGCGGCCCCATCACCGCGTAGAACTCCCGCATTTCCGCCGCCGAGCGGAATGCCCCGGCCCACAGCCGCGCGCACGCCGCGCGCTGTTCGGGCGTGCCGCGTTCGGCGACGATCTGCTCCGCGCGCGTCACGAACCCGCCGTGCGCGGCGGTGACGATCAGGATCAGGTGCGACACTGCCGCCGGATAGCGCGCGGCATGCGCCATCGCCACCATGCCGCCGTAGGAGGTGCCGATGCTGACGATCGGCCCGAGGCCGAGGTGGCGGCGCAGCGCCTCCATGTCCTCCACGTTCTCGTCCAGCGTGTATGTCGCCGGATCGGCGGCGTCGGAGCGGCCCTGGCCGCGATGGTCGAAATAGATCAGTTGCAGCTTCGCCGCGAGCGGGGTGAACGCCGGCTTGAACCCGGTATGGTCCCCGCCCGGCCCGCCGTGGATCACCATCGCCGGGGGATGCTCGCGCATGACCGGACCGTCCGGCACCAGGCCGGAGCCTTCGATATCGAAATAGATCCGTGTGCCGCGCACTGATGCGTACATGTCGCTCTCCCTGGTCCGCCGTGCCGTAGTCTGGCCCGCCCCCCCGCGCTTTGACAGCCCTGCGCGCTTTGACAGCCCCGCGCGCGCTCCGCACACTGAACCCCTGCGGACAGAAGGGGAGGAAGGCATGCAGACCGCGCTGCGCCCGATCGCGACCTTGGGCTTCATCGGCCTCGGTGTGATGGGGGAGCCGATGTGCGGGCATCTCGCCCGCCGCTTCGGCCGCAAGGTGCTCGCCCACGACCTGCGCCCCGAACCGCTGGCCCGGCTCGCCGCCGATGGCGTGGTGGCCGCCTCGATCGCGGAACTCGCGCGCCAGGCCGACCTGATCCTGCTGTCGCTGCCGGACGGGCGCGCGGTGCAGTCGGTGCTGGCGGCGCTGGAGCCGCATCTGCAAGCCGGCCAGTGCGTGGTCGATACCTCCACCTCCCCGGTCGCGCTGGCGCGCGCGATCGGCGCGCGGCTGGCGGCGCGCGGGATCGGCTTCGCCGACGCGCCGGTGGCGCGCACGCGGGAGGCGGCGGCGAAGGGCGAGCTTTCCATCATGGTCGGCGCGACGGATGCCGTGTTCGCGCATATCCGCCCGGTGCTGGAGACGATGGGCACCGACGTGACCCATTGCGGCCCGGTCGGCACCGGCCAGGTGGTGAAGATCCTCAACAACATGCTGGTGTTCCAGAACACCCACGCGCTGGCCGAAGCGATCGCCCTCGGCCGGCGGAATGGCGTGCCGCCCGATGTGTTGCTGCCGACCATCGCCAAGGGCTCGGGCGACAGTTTCGCGCTGCGCAGCCATGGCATGAAGTCGATGCTGCCTTGCGTGTTTCCGGAACGCGCCTTCTCGGTCCGCTACGCGATGAAGGACCTGTCCTACGCGCTGGAACTGGCGCACGAGGCCGGGGTTTCGGTGCCCGGCGCGGAACTCGCCATGCAGCGCCTGCGGGCTGCCGAGGCGGCCGGTCACGGCGACGAGTACCACCCCGTCGTGCTGCGCCAGATCGACCCGGCATGAGCGCGCTCCCCGATTCCGCCGCCTGGCATGCGGCGGTTGCGGCCGATCCGGTGCTTGCGGTGTGGGCGGGCGCGTGGTCGTTCCGGTTTGCTATCGCCTCCGGCAACGCCTCGGTGGGCTTCGCCTTCGCCGACGGACGGCTGGCCGGGACGGGCGGCCCGCCGCAGGCCACGCTGCGCGCCGCGCCGGAGGCCTGGGCCCGGTTCCTGACCCCGGTGCCGCCGCGGCATCATCACAATTTCTTCGCCATGCTGGCGCGCGTGCCGGGCACCGCGGTGGAGGGGGATCTGCTTTCCTTCTACCAGCACGCGCATGTGGCGCGCCGGGTGCTGGAGATCGGCCGCTGGCTGGCCTCGGGCCACCCCGCGCCGGCGCCGGCTTCCGCGCATCCGCCGGGGACCCCGGCGCCGGTGCCGCACGCCGCCGGCGCCTATGTTCCCGTCGTCGCGCGCGGGACGGACTATGCGCTCTATTACGAAACCGCCGGGCGCGGGCGCGACCTGTTGTGCCTGCACACCGCCGGGTCGGACGCGCGGCAGTTCCATCGGCTGATGGCGGACGCGCGCCTGACCAGCGGCCACCGGCTGGTGGCGTTCGATCTGCCCTGGCACGGCAAGTCGCCGCCGCCTTCCGGCGCGGTGCCGGGATCGTGGCGGCTGGATACCGATCTTTATGTCGATCTTATCATGGGTTTCGTCGCCGCCGCCGGACTCGATCGCCCGATCGTGCTGGGTGCGTCGATGTCCGGCGAGATCTGCCTGGAACTCGCGCTGCGCCATCCGGACGCCTTCGCCGGCATCGTCGCCTGCGAGGCGTGCGAGAAGATCACCGGCCGCTTCACCGATTTTCCCTCGCATCCCGAGATCAACCAGGGCTTCTTCATCCCCGAGTGGATCCACGGTCTGGCGGCGCCGCAGAGTCCGGCCGCGTGCGTGGCCGAGATCGACTGGCAGTATGCGCAGGGCGGCCCCGGCGTGTTCACCGGCGACATCGCCTTCTACGCCGGGGAGTGGGACGCGCGGGATCGTGTCCATCGCATCGACGGGCGGGCGGCGCGGCTGCACATGCTGACCGGCGAGTACGACTATTCCTGCACGATGGAGATGTCGGCAGCCACGGCGGCGAAAATCCCCGGCGCGACGTTCCGGCCCATGCAGGGCATCGGCCATTTCCCGTTCGCCGAGAATCCGGCATTGTTCGCCGACCATCTCATTCCCATTCTCGAACACCTGAAGGACTCCGCCGCATGAGCACGCTGACCCTCGACCAGGCCCAGACCGTCGTCACCGTCGCGCTGCGGCATGCGCGGACGGCAGGCTACCAGCCGCTGGCGGTGGCCGTGCTGGACGCGCGCGGGGTGATGAAGGCCTTCGCCGCCGAGGACGGCACCAGCCTGCGGCGGGAGGAGATCGCGCGCGGCAAGGCGCATGGCGCGCTGGCGTTCGGGATCGGCTCGCGGGCGCTGGCGGCGCGCGCGCAGACCCAGCCGCAGTTCATCGCCGCGGTGACGCATGCGGTCGGCGGCTCGCTGATCCCGGTGCCGGGCGGGGTGCTGATCCGCGGCGCGGACAAGACGATTATCGGCGCGGTGGGGATATCCGGGGACGTGTCCGACAACGACGAGAAGGCCGCGCTGGCGGGGATCGAAGCGGCGGGGCTGGCGGCCGATCCGGGCTGAGGTTCAGCAGGCCAGCGCGGCGAGGTCCCCGCGCTCGGCATAGGCCAGGATGCGCCGGTCGCGGGTGACGATCGGCGCGTTCAGATGCCGCGCGGTGGCGATCAGCATCCGGTCCGCCGGGTCCTGATGCAGGTCGCCGGGGAGGTGGCTGGCGTCGATCGCGATTTCCGGCGTGAACGGGGCGGCGCGGAAGCCCGGCCCGCGCATCGCCCGCGCGAACCAGGTCTTTGCATCCGGCAGCAGGCGGCCCGCGAGCGAGCGCCCCGGCCGGCTGAGCAGCCCGATCTCCCAGGCGGAGACCGGGGAGACATAGACCCCTCCGGTGACCGCTGCTTCGATCAGCCGCGCCTCGGTCGCCGGCGGCAAGCTGTTCGACAGGAACCAGATCAGCGCGCAGGTATCGAGCAGGACGGCGCCGTCGTTGTGGCCGCTCATCGGTGCAGGATGCCGAGTTCCGCGTCCATTGGTTCGTCCAGCGCCGGCTCGGTCAGATCGACCCCTTCGGGGATGATCACGGAGCCGCGCATCGCGCCAAGGAAGCGGCGGACTGCCTCCTCGGTGACCGGCGGCGCCGTCACCACTGCGACTGGCCGGCCGCGCTTGGTCACGACCAGCCGGCCGATCCGGCCGTCATTCACCTGATCGAGCAGGTCCAGGCATTTTGCCTTGAACTCGGAGGCGTTCACGGTGTCGCTGTCTGACATGACTATCTCCCATGACCAGTCATGATATGACACCACATCGCCTTGCCCGCAATCCCTATCCCGCCGGGAACGCCGCCTCCATCTCCCGCCGGGCGCGATAGGCGGCGTCCGACGTGTCGATCCGCACATCCGCCCAGGTGACGCTTCGGCCGGCCGGCACGTCGCGGACCAGGGGCACGCGGTTGGCGAGCCCGATCGGCAGCCCGCCGATCGCGAGGCTGGTCGCCGCCGGCAGCAGCTTGCCCCAGACGCACGCGCCGCCTTCGCCGTCCAGCACCTCCCCGGCGCGCAGGTCGCGCTTGGCGGTGGCCACCACGTCGCCGCGGAAGCCGCTGGGCGCGCCGGTCGGCTCCCGCCGCAGGGCGGCCGACAGGATGGAGACGTTCAGTTCCAGCCCGATCAGATGGAAGGGGCGATACAGCGCCGAGACGCGGCCGGAGGCGTCGGTCGGCACGCCGTATTCCTGGAAGCAGCGGGCGGTGTAGTCGCCCGGCGCCTCGAACACGACATAGACGCCCCAGCGCAGGTCGTTCGCCACCTGGCTGCCGTCGCGATGCAGGGAGGACACCACCTCCACCTGGCCGCGATGGTGCAGCGCGCCGGCGTTGCCGGGGCGGAGCAGTTCGGCGAGCTCGTGCGTGCCGCAGGGGGGAAAGGCGAGACCGTCGGGCGGCGGCGTCAGCCCGGTGGCGTTGGCGACCGCGGCCATCTCGATCGAGGATTTGGTGCCGTCGAGGAAGGAGTTGAACATCTGCGGGTTCATCCCGCCCGCGCGCGCCTGCGCTTCCGTCAGCCCGTAATAGGGCCAG